>JAZUEV010000641.1:0-10551 GCA_045640345.1 Treponema sp. | reverse complement strand
AGACTACCATGGACAGGTGACTTACTATTCAACTTACGATGCCCCAAGCGTGGCCTATTATGTTCCAGAAATTGAAAACGGTTGGTATAAGTGTGCCGTCTCTGAACCAAAGTTGAATGAATTTCCACCAAACACTGCTCTAGAAATTTCATATAATGGAAACAAAATTCACGCATTGGTCACTGATTTGTGTCCATCTTCAGACAACGCACAATGGACCAGCCAGGCAGATTATTATTTTGATTTGGGAGAAAACGTTTTCGAGGCTCTGATTAAAAACAAAAGTCTGGGACATACTTACGTGGATTTCAAGACCGTCCCCTATCCAACCAAGAAAAATATTTTCTTCCAAGCAAAAGATGGAATCGATAACTATTGGATTGCAGGAAGATTTTATAATTTGAGATATCCCCTAAAAAAAGTTGAAATCTCCCTTGACGGAAAAAATTTTATCCCCATGGAGCGACTTTCAAATAGCGACAACTGGTACAAGGTTGAAACAAACGACAGCCAGGGACTTTCAAAAAATAAAGTATTCCGATTGACAGATATCTATGGCCACACAATAACATCGCAAACGGTTGGACAAATTTCAGGATTCTCCAAGCATGATTTAGGAAAAAACTTTGATTATTAGCAAAGGGCATCCCTAAAAAATGTCTCGCACACAAGTTGTGCCAAAATTTACTGTCAAAAGCATAAAAAAAACGGTATGATAAGGGAACATCCAAAAACAGAGTATAGATATGAAAAATATTTTGTGGCAGATAATTTGCGATGACCATTTTTTATCAGCATTCCTCCAAACCGTTGTCCTGATTTTTTTGGGATTTATTTTTCGGCGTAAGAATTTAATAGAAGAAAACGGAAAAAAAGTTTTGACGACTTTGGTGTGGAAAATAACGGTCCCCTGTTTTGCCTTCAACGCTTTTATGCAGGACTTCAATTCTGAAAACTTCAAATCAAGTTTAAAAGAATTTTTGTTGGCATTTGTAATTTATGTATTTTTAATCGCCATGGGAAAAATCCTTTTCATCAAAAAAGGAAAAACCATTTCCACACTTGCGGGACTTTTTTTTGCCATCGGTCAGACCACACTTTTTTCTATGCCGATCCTCCAATCCGTCTACGAAGGTCGTGGTGATGAGGTCATGCTTTATATCAGCACAATCTCAATTGTTTTCAGGATTTTTGTTTATATCGTGGGATTCACATTAATTTCAGAAGAAAAAATAAACAAGGAAAATCTTTTGCCATCGCTGAAAAAAATTTTTGTCACACCGATTATGATTGGAATGTTTTTGGGCATATTGATTTTTTTAATCCAAAATTATACACCCCAAGTCCAGACAAAAAATGGAGTCTATTCTTTCTTAAGATTCGACAAAACCATCGCGCCGCTTTATTACAGCGTTTCGACTTTGGCAAAAATGATGACCCCTGTGACAATGATTTTGATTGGAGTCAATCTTGGTGAATCAAATTTTTCATCAGCATTCAAAGACAGACTCGCTTGGATTTTCGCCATACTCAGAAATATCTTTGCACCGATTTTGGTTTTGCTGATTTGTTTTTTGCTTCATAAATCCGGCATCTTTATTTTTACGGAATATTCATTGATTTCAATTGTGATTGCATTTTCCGCTCCCATCTCTGTTTCACTAAGCGTAATCTGCGTCCAATTTCACAAAGAAGAAAATCTTGCAAGCCGCTCGTGTTTGATTTCAACATTGCTCACACTTATCACCTTGCCACTGTCTTTTGTGGAAGTCCATTTTGTGTTAGGGCTTTTATGAATTGAAAACTTTAATCTAACTAAGGACGGGAGCTTTTAAAATTACAAATTTTAGAGGTTCACATATCTTTTTTTTTCTATTATAATGTGCAAATGGATTTCAGCATTTATTTAGACCGTATTGAAAAAGAATTGATTTTGAATCTACCGTCCCAGTCTTGCAAAGATTGGAGCGTCCACAGTTTTGGAGAACTTTTTCCAGCGACAAAGGATTCCCACATATCTCCACTTTTGACTCCCACCAGAAATCTTGTTGACCTTGGAGGCAAGCGATGGAGACCTCTTTTTTTGGTTCTTTGTACCGAGGCTGTTTCTTTTAGAGATAAAAAAGACTCCAAAAAATCTACAAAGGATTCGGACAATGCTTTCCATTTGACACCCCTCGTGGAATTTGTCCACACTGCATCACTTCTCCATGATGATATTGAAGACAGTTCGGACACAAGGAGAGGACAAAAAGCGGCATACCTGGTTTATGGTTTGGATGCCACTCTCAACGCAGCGTCCTGGCTTTATTTTCAGGCACCCACTTGCATCGACACATCGGATTTGTCCCCTTCAGAAAAAAACAGTCTCTATCAGCTTTACACAATGGAAACCCGACGACTGCATCTGGGACAGGCTATGGATATTGATTGGCATAGAAATAAAAACAGTTGCCCAACCCAGGATGAATATTTGGCGATGGTCATGTGCAAGACGGGAACTCTTTCATCCATGGCCGCAAAAATTGGTTGCATGGTGGCAGGTGACAGTCCAGACAATATCCAGAAAGCGGGTCTTGCTGCATCGAAAATTGGTGCAGGATTTCAGATTATTGATGATGTGATAAATCTCACCACAGGAAATCCAGGAAAAAAACGGGGCGACGATATTGTTGAAGGTAAAAAATCATTGCCGGTCTTGAACTACCTGAACAAATTTGGATACAATTCCACAGAAGCTTCTCAACTCAGTTCATGTTTTGAACAAGCGTCGAAAGATGGAATCGAAAGTCCGGCGGTGGAAAAAGCAATTGGATTATTACAGTCCAGCGGAGCGATTGACCAGGCGGCAAAAAAAGGATGCGAGTTTATTGCAGAAGCTTGTGGAGATTTTGAACAACTTTTTGGATTGGACAATCCTTTCGCCGCAAAAATAAAAGAGCTTTTCACAGCTATGATTCCAACTCAATTTAGGTCAATCTAATTCAGGAGGCTCAACTTGGTAGAAAGCAGCGAAAAATTGAACAACCACGCCATTGAACTTGCAGCCCAGGGAGATTTTGCGGAAGCCATCGCATGTTTTAAAAGAGCGTTGTCCTTGGAAAACGGAAATCCCCTTCTTTGGTTGAACCTTGGATTGACATACAGAGATGCAGGTGATTTTCATGGGGCGTACAAAGCATTGGAGACAGCTTTTTCCATAAATCCCTACAACGATCAAGTAATCGAAACCATGGCGGACGTGTGTTTCCACCTAAAAAAATTGGACGAAGCATTTTCATACTGTGTTTTTGGCGCAAAGGTTAATCCAGAAAACAGTCACATCTGGAACAACATGGGTGTAATCTTTTTTAACCAGAAAAATTTCGTGTCAGCAGCGGAAGCATTTGAATCAGCTTTGACATTGAATCCTTATTACTACGACGCGCTTTTCAATTTAAGGGACACTTATCTGGAATTGGGAAACAACGATGGTGCCGCCGAATGTAAAAAAAGAATGAAGGAACTTAGGAATTCCGGGAAAATGTGATATGACTGAAAGAGCCTTGGTAATAACGACAGACGGAAGCAGTGCCCAGGTTATGCCTTTTGAAAAAGATGCCTGCGCAACTTGTGGAGGGGACTGCGAAAAAAAACATTCCACATTTCTGGTCAAAAATCCAAAGAACCTTCCCATCAAGACTGGATCTCTGGTGACTCTCCAATCATCAAAAAAAGCTCAGGCATTGGAAGGTTTGGTCTCATTGATTTTTCCCATCCTTTGTTCAATCGCCGGATTCTTTTTGGCAACCCCTTTCATGAGGATTTTTGGAAAAACCGCTGGCGAAGGAGCAAAAGCGTTGGGAGTATTGCTCATGTTGATTTTATCCTCAACCTTGGTCTATCTTATCAGCCGAAAGATTCCCAAAAAAGGTGTCCCAGAAATTTGTGCCCTAGAATAAGTGGATAAAATATTGTCGCATCAAAAACTATACTGAATTTATGAAAGTTAATCATGGAAGCGACCAGATTATTCAGAATCCTCAAATATTAGTATCATCAAGGTTTATGGACTTTTATCAAATGAAAAAACAAAAATGTGGCATTTTTCAAGTCAGGCTTTGTGTTCAATGTTTTTTGATGAAAAATCTGACAAATTCTAAATTCCTGAGGGGTGCTAATGAGCGATACATTACTTTTTAAAACTTTATGCATTGAGTCATACAAGCATCACAAAAATCTTTCAGGAAGTGAGGTCGTCAATATTTTTAATCTTCACGGAGTTCTTCAATATTTGGACAGATTCTACGAAAAATTACATTCCTATGGTCAGGAATATTTAATGGAAGATATTGACTGTTTTTTGAAAAAACAATCAACAGAACCTCAAAAACTATAGAGATGTCCCATGTCCGCAGAAGTCTTCAGATAACTCCATTGTCAATTGTCCCCAAATCTGTTATAATGTTCTCTTGAGAATAAAATTAGGAATAGCATTGCCATGAGTAAATTTGTTTTTGTAACCAGCGGAGTTTGTTCCAGCCTTGGAAAAGGGGTTGCGGCCAGCACTATCGGAAGTTTGCTTGAATGTAGCGGACTTAAAATCACCATGCTCAAGTGTGATCCATACATCAATGTGGACGCGGGAAATATCAGTCCATATCAGCATGGAGAAGTTTATGTAACAGAAGACGGTGCGGAAACCGATTTGGATTTGGGTAACTTCAGCAGATTCACAAGTCTCAATCTCACAAACCAGAACTGTATTTCCATTGGTAAAGTTTACGAAAACGTTATCAAAAATGAAAGAGCCGGTCGATACAATGGTCGCACGGTCCAGGTGATTCCTCATATAACCGACGAAATCAAGCGTACAATCCGTCATTTGGGTACAACATCAAGTGCAGACGTGGTCGTGGTTGAAATCGGTGGTACAGTTGGAGATATTGAAGCAGTTCCATATCTTGAGGCTGTCCGTCAGTTGATTCGTGAACAGGGACACAACAACGCCATATCAGTTCACCTTACTTTGATTCCAGTAATCACAGGTGGAGAACTTAAGTCCAAGCCAACACAACATTCAGTAAAACAGTTGCAGGAAGTTGGTATCCAGCCTGATGTTCTTATCTGTCGTTGCTCCGGTGAAGTCGATGATGGCATAAAAAAGAAAATCGGGGCGTTCTGTAACGTCTCCAAGGATGCAGTCTTTGTTTCTCCAGACATCAAAAAATCGGTCTATGAACTTCCAGTGCTTTTCCACGAACAGGGAATGGATGCAAAAATTCTTGAGCGATTGGATTTGGGCAACAGAACCACAGACATTAGACAGTGGACAGACTTTTTGACCAAGCTGAACAATCCATCAAAAGATGTCGTCATCGGTATGGTCGGAAAAAAAGATTATTTGGACAACTGCTATAAATCTGTACAGGAGTCTTTATTCCACGCATCTGTCACAGGTCACAACGCCAATCTTATAATCAAGAAAATCGATGCGGAGACTTTGGAAAAAGAAAGCGACGTGGCTTCATATTTTGCAAATGTTGATGGAATAGTCATTCCAGGTAGCTACGGACAGAGAGGATTCTTGGGGCTTCTCAAGACTGTCCAATTTGCCCGCGAACACAAGATTCCTTACCTTGGAATTGATTTGGGTATGCAGCTTATGGCCATTGAAACAGCTAGAAACCTTTGTCAGTGGGAAGATGCGGACACAACCGAATTTATCCAGAACTGTAAGCACGCTGTCATCTCTTTGCCTGAAGAACAGTCGTTGCCAAGCGAAAGCGTTATGAAATTGGGTGCCAGTGAAGTGACTGTGGAAGCAGGGACAAAGCTTTATTCTATCTACAACAAGTCAAACATTGTGGAGAGACATCGTTCAAAATACACTTTTGACAGACGATATGCCCAGGACATGACAGACAGAGGCCTTATCTCATCTGCAAAATCTACTGGCGACCAACAGACCGAGGCTTTTGAGTGGCTTGAACATCCATGGGGAATTGGTGTGCAGTTCCATCCAGAATTTGTAAGCCGTCCTGCAAATCCTCATCCACTTTTCCTGTCCTTTGTTCAGGCTGCATTAAAAAAGTCAGAGGATAGAAACAACTAATGAAAATATCAAGCTTCGGGAGATTTGTCTTTCTTTTTTCCATGGCGATTTTGGGAATTGGATGTTCCCTTGATTACGACCAAAGTGTTTATGTGGAAGACCATATCCCGGAGCTTCAGTTTGTCCAAGCAGATTTTACTCGATACGAAAATTATCAACGAAAATTCCGACTTACCGCCGAAAGATTGGAGCAATACAAGAACACTGCCGCCGCCTACGCCATGTCTGCAAAGTTTTATACTTGGGAAGAAGAAAATCTTGACACAGAAGGCAGTTGCTATTATCTAAGTATAAACACGAAGGACCAGATTTTTACACTCTTCAAGGATATTGTCATAAACAACTATGGACAGGATTTGGAACTTACGGCTCAAAATCTAAAATGGAATGGCAACACTGAACAATTGACCGCCAGCACCAGCGAGACTGTGAGAATTCGTCACCAAGGATTGTCGTTGGAAGGAACAGGTTTTTCAGCCAGCGGCATAACCAGGTCATACTCATACGAATACGATGTGGAAGGATTCTACGACTCAGATTTTGAAAATCCCCAAATCACCGAGGAGGAGGCACAATGAAAAAAATCATCTTTTTGGTACTGTTTTTTGTGATTCCATCACTTTTTTTTGCCGAAAAAATCTCTTTCCATGCTGACAAGATGAGGGGAAGCACTAAAAAAGACACTGATTCAACTATTCTAACAGGAAATGCTCTTATTGTTACCGACAACATGGAACTTAAGGCCGACCAAATTGAAATAAGCGGTAAAAATTTTAGATATATCAAGGCCAACGGCAATGTAGTTGGAAAAATCAAGGACAGCCAGATGGATTTCACCTGCAGCGAAATGACTTACGACCGAGAAAAAAAGATTGCCGTCCTCCAAAACTCCGTTCATCTGGTTGACACGAAAAACAATGTGGTTGCCGATGCGGAAATAATCGATTACAACCAAAGCACAGATATTGCGGTCCTTCAAATCAATGTCAACATGGTTCAAGGAAAAAACACTTGCACTGCCGCCCATGCCATCTATAAGAAAAATGAGCAAATGTTGATTATGTCAGGAAATCCTTCCGTCCAGCAGGGAAACGACAGATTTAGAGCTCAAGAGATTGTACTGAATTTAAAGACTGAGGAAATTTCTTTGGATGGTAGAGTTCGTGGATCCGTTACAGCCGACGACACAAAAACTCCTGAACCATCCAAGGTTGATAAAACAGATCTAAGTCCAGGAAGCAGTCAAAGTGATGATGAAAAAAATTTGACAACAGAACAAAAGTCGGAGGAAAATCAATGAGCGAACACACTTTGCAGGTAAAAGATTTGCACAAGTCTTTTGGAAGAAAACCTGTTGTCAAGGGCATCGATTTTTCCATGCACACGGGTGAGGTCTTGGGACTTTTGGGACCAAACGGTTCAGGAAAGACCACCACTTTTTATATGATAGTTGGATTCTATAAACCAACCAGCGGCGAAGTTTATATGGACGAAACAAGAATAACCAAGCTTCCTATGTATAAACGAGCGCAATTCGGAATTTCTTATCTTCCCCAGGAACCATCGGTGTTTAGAAAATTGACCGTCGAAGAAAATATTTGGTCGATCCTGGAGACTCGCAAAGATTTAACCAAGGCTCAAAAAAAACAAAAGCTTGAAGAATTGATTGAAGAATTTTCTATCGGTCGAATTCGAAAACAACAGGCTTTTACCCTTTCCGGTGGAGAACGTCGGCGTACAGAAATTGCCAGGTCGTTGGCTATTGAACCAAAGTTTTTGCTTTTGGACGAGCCATTCGCTGGTATTGATCCTATTGCCGTTGCAGACATTAAATCGATTATCAAATTATTGAGTAAAAATGGAATCGGAGTTTTAATCACCGACCACAATGTCCGAGACACTTTAGAAATAACAGACAGAGCCATTATCATTTCCACTGGAGAACTTATGATTTCTGGTACAAAAGATGAAATTCTCCAATCTCCTAAAGCCAGAGAAATTTATTTGGGCAAAGATTTTTCAATGTAAAAACACATCTTAAAAAAGAGAGTCCACTAAAAAAATTAACAGTTGTTTAAAATAAAAACGCCGCCCCTGTAAAAAAGGACGGCTGGTGAGCACAATAACTTAATTAAGCCTGTGCTTCTTCAGTTGCTGCAGGAGCATTCTTCTTTGCTTCCTTAGCTGCCACACGGGCCTTGTTTTTAGCATTAGCTTTGCAGAATTTGCAAACCTTTACTTTGTTACCTTCTACTTCCTGTTCATAAAGTGTTTTAATCTGAACAGCACCGCAAACGGCACAAATGCCACGACCATGATTTGGTTCCTTACGAACTCCAGTTCCACGATGTGATTTAGACATGGCTTAACTCCTTATTTAGTTGATTTGTCGCTTGTATCGTCAGCTTCTGGCAACTTATAGTCTACCAATTCCAAGATAACAACATCAGCGGCATCTCCCTGACGGAATCCCATTTTCAACACACGTGTATAACCGCCATTGCGATTCTTCATGCGTGGTCCAATTTCAGTAAACAACTTGTTGAGAATCTTTTCATCAGCAATAAACTTTGCAGCAATTCTTCTATTGTGTACTGAGTCTTCTTTTGCACGGGTAATAAGCTTTTCAGCAGCTTTGCGCACTTCCAAAGCCTTTGCCTTAGTTGTGGTAACACGTTCGTATCTGAACAAAGAAGTCACCATGTTTCGTGACATTGCACGTCTGTGGGCAGAGGAGCGGGAAAGCGGATTAAATCCATTCTTGTGGTTCATTCGTTCTCATCCTTTTTATTCTGTAAGTCAATATTTTTTAAATGGCTGTAATCAGTCATTCCCAAAGACAGACCACGTTCTTCCAATTTCTGTTTGATTTCGGCAATGCTCTTAGCACCAACGTTTCTCTGTTTTGTAATATCGTCTTCAGTCTTTTTGGTCAATTCACCAATTGTACGAATATTTGCGTTCTTCAAACAGTTTGAACTGCGGACAGAAAGTTCCAATTCTTCAACGCTCTGGTTAAGGAGCTGTTTAATTGCATCGTCACCTTCATCAAGTTCATCGCCTGAAGAATACTCACTCTCATCAAAGTTAACGAAGACTGTCAAATGTTCTTTTGCAATCTTTGCAGCTTCAGCAAGAGCATTTTCTGGAGAAATAGATCCATCAGTTGTGACCTCAAGAATCAATTTCTCGTAATCATTACGTTCTCCAACTCTACATGGTTCGATTGAGTACTTTACTTTTGAAATTGGTGTATAGATACAATCCATAAGCATTGTTCCATATACATCTTCATTCAATGCACCTTTGTTGTCCTCAGCAGAAACATAGCCCCTACCCAAGTCAACCTCAATCTCGAATTCCAAATGAGCGCCTTCCATCATTGTAAAGATGTCAACACCCTTTGTATGAACCTTAAGAACACCGTCCTTCTCGAAATCATCACTAGTTATAGTTGAATGATCTTCTGACCATTTGAATTCGTAAAAGAGCGTTTCCTGTTCCACATCTCTATCCAGGCTGACGCGAAGCATCTTCAAGCTATTCAAAATTTCCAAAGTATCTTCGGAAACATTTGGAATAGTATCGAATTCACTGGATACAGTATGAGGAGTTCCATCAGCTCCGTAGGATGTAATTTTAACGGCAGAAACCGCATATCCCTGAATCGAGGAAAGCAATACTCTTCTCAGAGTATTTCCAACAGTGGTACCAAAACCATGCTCAAAAGGATAAGCTGTGAACTTTCCGTAATTTGGGTCAGTTTCAAGGTGCTGAAAAGAAATGCCCTTTGGCTTTTTAATGCCTTTAAGCAAATTCTTGCGAGCCGTCTGAACTTCTTCCATCTGAACTCCTTAAATAGGGAAAAACAATTTTATTCGTTTCCCTTATTTCAATTTCGAATACTCACTAGACATAGAAAACTATGCCTCATACCAACCAAATCTGGACTGCAGATAAACTGCAAATCCAAATAAATTACATACGACGTGTCTTACGTGGACGACATCCGTTGTGTGGAATTGGTGTAATATCGGAAATTGACTTAACCTTAAGTCCAAGTGTTCCCAAAACACGAATTGCATTTTCGCGTCCCATTCCTGGTCCCTTTACAAACACGTGAACTTCACGCAAACCATAGCTAGCAGCCTTCTGAACAGCAGATTCTGTAACAGTCTGAGCTGCGAATGGTGTTGATTTCTTTGCACCACGGAAGTTCAATCCACCGGAAGAAGCCCAAGCGATTGCATTTCCTCTAAGGTCTGTAATTGTTACAATTGTATTGTTAAAGGTTGCCTGGATATAGACATTTCCTTCGTATACACTTTTCTTCTCTTTTCTTTTTCTTTCAGCAGCCATCACATTCCTCCGTTATTTCTTCTTGTTTGCAACGGTCTTCTTCTTACCCTTGCGTGTACGTGAGTTTGTGCGTGTGCGCTGTCCACGAACAGGAAGTC
>JAZUEV010000640.1:0-7378 GCA_045640345.1 Treponema sp. | reverse complement strand
AATTGTCTTCCTAAGAACCGCTTGGCCTCCGACTTGACAAACTTATTTTTTTCCATCTCTTTTTTACAGTCCCAGACAGATGAATTTGGGAAGAAGTGATCTGGTCTTTTTTAATGGAAACATTTGCCCCACAGGACAAGGATTCAAGAACAGACTCTCTTGGAGAAAAACTGGATGAAAAACTTACGATAGATTTATCGCCCTCAAGTTTATAGTTTCCGGACAGACTGGTGTTAATCTTTTTATTTTTAAAAGACGCACCCGCCCCAATATTCAAGTCCCAAGATTTATCCAAGCTGGACAACTTGAAAACCCCATTGGCAGAATAAGTTTGGTTTTTGATTCTCCAAAGTCCATCCCAACGAAAATTCATCTCATGGAAGACTGTGGATTTTATATCATCAGTATGTTTCACGGAATCCTGAAAAAAAAGTCCTGTATTGAATTTCATATTATTGATAGAAAATTTCCACCAAGGATTTATTTGAAACTGAAGATTTGAACTCACCTTTGTCCCAGATGGATTTATGGTATCACTGTCACAGACAAAAAAAGCGTAGTTCAAAACAAAATTGTCCAATAAAAAATCACCCTGCAATCGAATCCATTTATAAAATCCACCAAAGGGACTCTGAATAAATGCTCCACATAAAAAATTCTTGAAATTCTTGTAGGTCAAATAAAACTCACCGTCCAATGAAAAATAATGGTCCTCCAAAAATGGTCTCTCATCCATGAACCATGAATCATCATAATCTTTTCCATAAGAAAAATTTCCTATATTAAAGACCGCAGTCAAAGTCAATGTGGAAGGAAAAACAAAGGTCTTGAAAATCGATGAATAAAAATCCAATCCCCTTGTAAAAGCCAAATGGATTTCAGGAAGATAATTTTTTTTGGATGTAAAACATAAAGCAAAAGATAAATCCTTTTCACTTGAGTCATAACCAGGCAACATAGGATTAAGCCCCGGACTTGGAAGGACTGGAGATTTCAAAGCCGATGACAAATAAAGCCCCGAAGAATTCAGTCTCGAAAAACTGTTTCCATAGCTTAAACTTCCTGCAAAAATCTTCATATTATATGGAAAGTTTTTGAATGATAGATTTGTGGATAGTCCATAGCGAATTTTAGAAAAGTCCATAAAATCTTCCAAGCCCTCCATTTCTGAAAAAACAGTTGGAAAATTTGAAAAAGAAGTGAATGGATTTCCCAGGGAAAAAACTCCCGTCAATCCACTGAACCTGATTCTAAATCCCAAGTCTTCCTTGATTTTTGAACTCGCAAAATCCTGGGTCGAAAAATTGATGTTTGTCCCAGAATAAAAATCCACGCCACGAAAATCAAAAAAATCCATAGCCCCCAAGCCCCAATGTGCAATGGTCAGCACAAGTACGAAAATAAATGTCCTCATACATATATAATGTGCATTAAAAATCAAAATCCGCCCTGAATTTGACATAAATTTAAAAAATTTGAGATTTTTCTTTGAATCACACAAAGCAATTTATAAAACCGATTTTTCATTCAACGACACTTGCTTGAGGACTGTTAATTTTGGAGAGACCGATTATAAATTTCCAGACACACATAAGGGGCTTTTGATAATAGCATATATCCGATTAACTATAGCAAGGACACACATAGGGGTCCCGTCATCTCGACCGCAGTGGAGAGATCTCAAATACAAAAGACTTGAATGAACGAACGTTTTTTTACACACGGATTTGTTCAGGTCTAACGACCTTCACGGAACCGATTATAAATTCCCAGACACACATAAGGGGGGCAAATGAAGTCCAATTTAAAAAGTCCATTGTCAATTGCATAAAATAAAACCACGCTATATAATAGAAGAAAATTAAGACAGGAGAGCCTTATGAAAAAGAAAATACTAATTTTTTTGGCTATGATAATATCAACTTTGGTTTTTGCTGAGACTGGCAAATCGGAATCGGTGACTGTGGTTGATGAAAAAGAAACCGGTCTCTATATCACTTGCAATGTTTCAAACGCCAGTGTCTATTTGGACGGTGATTACAAAGGAACAACCCCTCTGGAACTAAATGATTTGAAGCCTGGTCGCTATAGATTGGAGGTCACAAAATCTCACTATTCCACGGATTCTTCATATATTTATGTGGATGAAGGAAGGATTCGCCATGTAAGATGTGATATTGAAAAAATAAGTGGCTATCTAAAAATCGTGACAAATCCTGCAGGCGCAATCACTTATTGCAACGGTTCAACCTGCGATTCATACATAGAACTGGACCAGGGTGAGTATACAATTTCCGCAAAAAAGTTTGGATATAACCCAAATTCCATCGTCGTCCATGTTGATAAAAACAAGACATCCGAAGTCATACTTAATCTTAGCGAAGCCGAATTCAATTTTACATATTCATCTGTTGATAAAAGAAGGTTCAATCCAAAGAATCACGGAAACCTGGGAAATATTATGCTTGATTATGCAGTCAACGCTCCAGGAAAAGGTGAACTGACTTTTACCGATGAAACCGGCCGTGTAGTCTATAGTCGTGACGTGGAATTCAATGACTGGACCCATAGCGAACAATGGTTGGGAACAGACTATCAGGACTATATCGTGGAGGACGGAGAATATACTGCAACTGTCACGGTGGGAGACAAATCTGCAAGCCAGTCTTTTATTGTCGATTCCAGCATCATCTATCCAATGAATCTTTCAACCCCAAGTGGAGCAGGTATCGGGTCGGTGGCCAGCGGAGAACTTTATCCGGGATCAAGTCTGGTTATTTCTGCGGAGGTCGGAGTGCTTTTTGGTATCAGTCCTGAAAATCTATTCAAGGCATCCCCTATTTCTGCTGGACTTATTTGGACACCTGCAAATTTCTTTGAACTTGATTTGTCTTTCAACGGAATGTTACACTCAGCATCCTCAATTGGATTCAACGCAAGTCTCAAGCTGGGTGGAAAAATCGAATTTGATGCAGTCAATCTTTATTACGCGGGACTCTTTAGATATGGCTCAAGCACAGTCAGTCCATTGGGTAAAAAGTATATTGATTTTGGAAACGGAATCGGTGGAGGACTTTTGGTTGGAGCGAAGTGGCAGGATATTTATTTTGGCATCGAATCAACCTATCTCTATAAAGCCGTGGCAGGATTTTTTGGTGGAAACAGCAACGGAAATGATTCCATGCTTAAAAACGGTTTAATGGTTCAAAAGACTTTCGACATAGGATGTATCGGAGCATACTTGAGCACTGGTTCAACATTCGGAAGTTACGATGGAACAAATACAGATGGATTCCCAAGCTCACTGAAATATAGCGATATAGGAACCCACATTTCATTCTATCTTTTTGATTCCACGGCCACACTTGGAATTCAGGCAGGAACATATATCTTCCCTAAAACTGGATTTGAGGATTTGTTCAGCGACAAGACCACTTTCAATCCTTACATAGATATTTGCTTTACCTGGATTGTAAAATGACATTAAAATTTTTGGGGACTGGAACAAGCCACGGCATACCTGTTATTGGTTGCGACTGTCCTGTCTGTTCTTCGACGGATTTTCGTGACCAACGCAACAGATGTTCTGTCTATGTTTCATCCCCCACAAAGATTGTAATCGATACGGGTCCAGAGTTTAGAATCCAGGCCCTGAAGTTTGGAATCAAAAGTCTGGACACTGTGCTTCTGACCCACGGACACGCAGACCATCTGAATGGACTTGATGATTTGAGGGTGTTCAGCCACACCAAGTCCTTTGACCCATCAAGCACACAAAAAGAAACTGAAGGCAATGGTCTTCCAATCTATGCAAATTCAAAAACCCTTGCGGACATAAAAAATCGTTTCGACTATATCTTCACGCCGGTTACCCAAGGTGGAGGAAAGCCTAAACTTTTTTTCGTGGATTCAAAAAACTATTCCCTTGAAAATCCCATTGAAGTGGACAAAATGAAAATTGTGCCGGTCCCTTTGATGCATGGAAAACTTCCTACGACTGGATGGATTTTGAAAGAAGATTCCAGGGGGTCCATTGCCTATTTGACCGACTGCAGTTCAATTCCTGAAGAGTCTTTTGAAATTTTAAAACAGTCCGGACCAATCCATCATTTGGTGATCGACGCTCTAAGGGAAAAACCTCATTCAACACATTTTTCATTTTTGCAGGCCATGGAGGCATCCGAAAGAATTGGAGCAAAACACACCTGGTTTACCCATCTGTCCCACTCTTTTTCACATCTCCAAGCAAACGAATATATCAAAAATCATCTGAATGAATTCCCAAACCTTTTTTCCATAGCCCAAAATGGTGGAAGCATCGAAGCTGCTTATGACGGACTTGAGATAGAGACATAATCCTTGACCAAGCGTCATATAGAATCTACTCCAGCCTCCCAAAATGAATGTACCCCATCGGCACGAATCAATCGCGCAAATCAATCACACAGATGACATCGTTTTTGGAATGAGGAGCGATGGAAATTCCAACATTGGTAAAATCCTTGCTGAATAAAATTTTTCTGTTAGCCCCATTTGGAACATTCGGAGCCACCAAAAGTTGAATCACAATATCCCTTGCGCTATATTTTCCCAAGGACACAACCTCTCCCGCTTTTTTCCAATCCTTGTCCCCAACGACCCTTTCAATCCAGGATTCCTCAATCGTTGTAATCCCTTTTTTACCTGCCGACTGGGCAAAATCTTCTGCACATTTATGAAGGTCTGTAGAAAAAATCAATGCAGGCAAATCCTCCATGGAATTCATCTGGTCAATCAATTCCGAAAGAGCCGACTGGAAAGAAGTCTTTTCATTTGCAACCAGATTTTTTAGACGCTTCTCCACATATTCCTTTGGACTTGTTCGGGCAAAATTGATTTCATCAAGCACATCCCTTTCGCCCTGAGTCACATTGTTCTTTGAATCGACCATCACAGAATTCAAGACGGATTCTTCATTGGGAATAAAATCGGAGACCAAGTCAACCACGGCCATGCAAGAAAAAACTCCATGGATTTCTGTCGCAGTTCCAATAAATCTATAATCCGCGGACAAAAGTTTTTTTCGTCTGTCCCTGTTTTTCAAATCATGGTCAACCAACATGGTAGCCACTGCCAAATCTGGAGACGCTTTTCCAAAATAGGTCAACTCGCAGGCAGAATTAAAAATCCCATAGGAGCTAAACCTTTTTTGCCAATTCGTGTCGTATTCGGTGGACGCTTTTTTTCCCTGCACATCCGTCCAATCTTTTGCACAATCGTTCAAATCTTTCAGGACCGTCAAAGGGGCAACACTTTTCATGCCGTTCATATCCTTGATAAGCTCCCTCAAATCAGACTGAAAACTGGATGTCTCATCCCTAAGCAAAGGTTCCAGTCGGGCTTTCACGTATTCCTTTGGATTTGTCCTTGCCCAGTTGATTTCCTCAACAATTTTTGACGGAGCGTCTGAAGATAAAAGCCCTTCGGATGGAGTGTTTTGACTGTCATGCCAGGTTGCCAGATCCACACAAAGGACAGTGGATTGACCAAGGTTCGCCCCTGCGTAATTCATATTCGGAGACAAAAGATTGGACCTGTTGTTGGAATCGGCATCCAAAAGCATATTCATTACAGCCACCCTTGGATCTGATTCGCCATAAAAAAGAGCCTCGGACACAGCTCCCCAGTTGCGGACATTCCTGATATTTTTTTCCCAATTTGGAGACTGAATAACCATTCCATTTCTGAATCCCACATCATTGACGGAATTTTCGGCGGAAATGCAAAGGTCTTCACTGTGGGTCAATTCAGGGAGAGGATTCATTTTTTTCAAATACTGAATCAGATTGGATATCTTTTTTTTCAGTTCCCCGTCCCCTGCTTCAACCAGATTCAATCGGGTCGTTATATATTCCAAGGGTTTTGTTCTTGCCAAATTGATTTCCGAAACAACCTGCTGCGACACATCCACATGATAGACCGACTTTGGCAAATCCTCATAAGAAATACATGACTTGGCAAAATCAAGGACGCAACAATTTTTGTACTGCTCACTTTCACCAATGGACGACGAAAGATGGGTAAATTCATGGGAAAAAATAATTCGTCTGTGGTCACGGTTGGGAGATTGCATATCCAGAAGAAGGGACAAAACCACATCCGACGCTTTGTCATATCCAAAGACTACCATCTCACCGCAGCTTTCCCATGACGCATATTTTGAAATACGACCGTCAAATCTTGTGTCCGGCTTTTTATCGACAGGCTTATCCTCAACACCAGCTTTTGCGGCTTTATACAATCCGTTGGACCACACAAGCTTATGGCAAGGTTTCATTGTCTTCAAAAGGGAGATACATTCCACAACAGCTTTTTGATAAGTTCCAAGTCCTCCATCAACAAGTGGCTCCAAAACTTTTGTCACATATCCTGCTGGGTCGGTGCGAACAAAATTGATTTCATCCAGAACTTTTTTTTCTTCCGCAGTCTGTGCAAATAAAAGGGGACAAGAAAAAATCAAAATAAAAATCCCTATAAAAAAATGCTTCTTCAAATCAAATCCTCTTTGTCCATTTTTGTGGCGGCAATCGATATGGATGCACAACCCGAAACATTATACAACAGATGTCAAAAATCTAAAAGTCCCAACTTGCTTTTTTTTATGAGTACATTATAATAGAAGAAAATTGAATTCTGGAGATGATTTTGAAGAGATTTGTTTTTTTGATTGCCATTGTTTTTCTATTTTTTTCCTGCGCCACAAACAACAATGTGACCCCACCAAAGACAGAGGATATCACCACTACCCCTGTGGAAAAAATCAATCCGTTGGCTCCACAGATTTTGGAAATGAGTTTCGCAAAAACATTCGGCCAGACAGCTCCAATCCATAGAATCAAATCTGGTGAAAGTGCTATACTTCTTTTAAAATTGAAGGACAGCGAATGGAATTTGTCCAAAGTTACAATCGTCGCAGAAAAGGATGGAAAAAAGGAGTCCCCCTTGGTGATTGAATTGGACTATCAATATGAAGAAGAATTCGTGTTTGCCCAAGGCCTGGACAGTCCAAAGGAAAAAGGGTTATGGACATTCAGTGCAACCGCCTACGACCATCGTGGATTGAAAAGCAAAACCATGACAGCCGATATCGATGTCTACTAAAACAAGTCCAAGCCCCACCTGCAACTGATTTTTGATTGATTACGTTATATCCGATTGTCCGATTTAAAATTAAACGACACTCGTTGGGGGCACTGTTGATTTTAGAAGGACCGATTAAAAATTTTACGACACCTGTTGGGGGACTGTTAACAATAGCGTATGTCCGATAAATCATAGCAACGACACTTGTTGGGGGGCGCGTCCGTCATTTCGACCGCAGTGGAGAAATCTCAAATAC
>JAZUEV010000639.1:0-2073 GCA_045640345.1 Treponema sp. | reverse complement strand
CCATCAGCGATCCTGTTCTTAGGGAAAAAATCAAACAGAGACTTGCGGTGGAGGGAAACGGTCCTCTTTATTACGAGCTTAAGCAGATTGACCCGGTGTATGCAAAGAAAATCGACCTGCACGATGGATACAGAATCTGTCGGGCGCTTGAAGTCTATTACGCATCCGGAAAAAATCTTTCATCCTATGCCATGCCAAGCCAACTCAGGTCTGGTTATGATTTTTGCACCATAGTTTTGACTCGTGATAGGGAAGAACTTTATAAGCGCATTGATTCCAGGGTGGATTTGATGTTCCAGTCCGGACTTGAAAAGGAGATAGAAAATCTTAAGTCCATGGGCTATACAAAGGACACTCCGGCCATGAAAGCTATTGGATATAGTGAATTTTTCCGTGACGAGCCTCTTACGATAGAAGAAATCAAGTCCATGATAAAATTCAACACAAGGCGGTACGCAAAAAAACAGTACACATTTATGAGGGACATCCCTGGCGCTGTGGAGATTCCTGCGGATGATGTGGATTCTGTTGTAAAGAAACTGGAAACATTTTGTTCTTTGACTTCAGAAAAGAAATAAGGGTGCCTCTATAGATTACAATTTTTAGAGATGCCCAGATTATTCAGTGATTCATTTTTATGCAACTCGAAATTGCCACTGCTATTTGCTTCGTCATTTCGACCATAGCGGAGAAATCTCAAAATCAACCAAGCACGACTGTTGATTAAGGGATGCTGAACTAAATTCAGCATGACGGAGCTTACTGGACGGCAATAAATCATCCATCCCTGAAATCTTTTGATATGGAAAAGGCGTTCAGGTGTGGTGGAGAATTTTCATGGGAGAGGAATGGTAATCAAAAAGCAGCTTCCTTCTCCGACCTTCGATTCCACGTCGATGTTCCAGCCGTGACTGTCTATGACCGTCTTTACAACAGAAAGACCGATGCCCATGCCTTGTTCCCGTCTGGAGCTTGTGCCCCTGTAGAACATATCGTAGATGTGGACCAAATCTTCCTCCGCAATCCCTATTCCAGAATCTTTTATGGATATGGTGATCCTATTGTTTTCCTGCTTTGCCGCAATATCAATGGAGTCTCCGTCTTTTGTATAACGAAGGGCGTTGCTGAAAATATTTTCCAATGCTCTGTTGAAAAGGTTCTTGTCCATGTTGACTATGGTGTTTTCATCGACATCGACTTTTGCGCTGATGGTTCTGCTGTATGCGAAAGCGGTTTCAACTGCGCTGCTGGCAAATTCATCCAACACTGGCTTGATTTTTACTTTGGAGAGATGCTGCCTCCATTCGGTTGTGTTCAGCTTCATGTAGTTGATTAGGTCGTTGACCATGACTTCCAGTTGTTCTGCTTTGTTCTGGACGATGGAAACAGATTTTTTTATGGAATCCATGTCACACACGACACCATCGCTTATGGCTTCGGAATATCCTTTTATCAATGCCACTGGAGTCCTGAGGTCATGGCTTATTCCCATGATGAACTTGTTCCGTCTTTCCTGGTTGTCCTTCAGTGATGCCCTCATCTGCTCAAGGTTTTCCGTAAGGGATGTGATTTCATTTGCCTCATTTTTTTTCTTAGGCAAAATCAGCTGCGTATCAAGTTCGCCTTCTGCAATCCTTTTTGTGTTTGACTCGAGCAATTGTATAGAAGAAAATACAGTCCTGGAGAGACTTATTACGATGACAAAGCAAAGTCCCTCGAAAAAAAGTATGCTTATGAAAATCTGAACCAGAAGATTGCTTTTGCGCTTGTTTTTTGTGTTCGCATAGGGGAGCTGGCTTATAATAAAAAATCCCGATTTCCTGAATCCATGGCTCCTGAAATCATGGTGTCCCTGGATCTGGTAGTCATAATCGGAACTGTTCTGGCTTATATAACCAAAAAGATCCTCCGGATGAACCTTCGTCCCAGCCTTCAGGTCGCTTATGTTGGAAATGATTATGGTCCCTTCGCTGTAGATGGCGATCTTCATGTTTGGAGGGACCCCTTTTATGGTTTCAAGAATCTCCTCCAGTTGGGCGTCGGAAAGATTCGTCTCGTTAAGCTTGCGAACCT
>JAZUEV010000638.1:0-2650 GCA_045640345.1 Treponema sp. | reverse complement strand
AAGGATTTGGATGGCAACCCCAATGGTTCACTTCTTTTTGTCACCACCGGCAGCAAAAACGATGTATATACCCAGGACCCAATGGTTTCAGGAGATTTCTCTTTGACTTTGCCAAGCTACCACCAGCTTATGTCCAATCGTTTCTATAAAATAATCGTGTCCGGAAAAGACCAGAACGGAATTGGTTTTGATAACAGGGGCGATTATGGCTATGGATTCAGGTATGTTACATCCGGTACTGCTCCGACTGTGGATATTGCGTCCGGAAAATTTTACAAAGCAAGTTCGGTAAACGGTTCATTGACCCATCCAATTGTTATTGTAGACAAGATGAACCAAATGGAGACCAATGGTGGTGCCGTTGTGGGATATACCCTTGACTATTATGAAGGACACTTTGCCACAAAGGATGCCGCTGAAAATTCTGGAGTTACTCCCAAAAAAATGGGTCCATATTCAATAAAGGATTTCCCTGTAGGTTCAAACTCAAGATACGATGTGAATTTGAACTTGCGAAATCTTTCTGAAGCCGGATTGTCTTTAAATAAAAACTACACTGTGGTCATAACAATCAACGCCACAAACGGTGATGTCCCATCCAACACTGCCTATGGAATTGTTTATGTTGACGGTGTTGCTCCAAGCTTGGAAGTAAGCAATCTTGAAGACTATTCAACCATCTCAGCCGCCAATCCATATTACAGATGCGATGACGAAGGAAAATCTTTGTTCGAAGTTCGTGGAACTTGGAGCGATGAAGGTGGTTCTGGAACAAAATCACTTTCATACAAAAAATCAGGAGATGCCAGCTTTACACCGGTTGAATCACAGAAGTCTAGCGGATGGAGTTTCAATCTTCCAGTCAGCGAAGGTGACTTCGATTTGACACTCAAGTTCGAGGACGAAATTGGAAATGTAAATACTTGCACCATTAGCGATATAATAGTAGATTTTGCGGCACCAAAACTGTCTCTTAAATCACCTGAAACCGTGCCTCAGTATGTAAATTCTAACACCAAATTTGTCTTTGAAGCTCTGGATACCCATGAACTTAATGATATTGAAATCGTAGCCGACCTGGATGGAAATCCTGTTGATGTTTCATCTGGCTTGATTACTTGTTCCGATGTTATTCAAAAAGGACGAAACGCCAATGGAGAAAATGTCTACCAAAGGGAAGTCACCATCAATGCAAAGGATGATTCCTGTGGATTATGGGAAATCACTGCCACCGCTATTGATACTGGAAACCAGAAAAGTCAGAGCGTGGTGGTCAAAAATGTGTTGATGGATACTGTTCGACCTGTAATCAGTGACTCAGGAATATTGGTGGATGGAAAAGACCATTCCGATGATGCATGGTACAGTAATCCTAACCTTAGAATTGAAGGAAATGTGACGGAAACTGGATCAAAACTTAAGAATGTCTACTTCCTTGCCACCACAACAAGCGACCATGGCGTTAACAGCAATTCAAAACTTTCTCAATTAAGTGGTTCATATTCAAACTACGGTGAGTCCGCTCCATCTGCAACAGGATTCAGCATCATTCCAAACACCCTTGAAATCAACAAGGACGGAGTGGCAAATGCTGTCTGGATTCAGGTTGAAGATAACGCAGGAAATTTCAGTGATGCAAAACAGGTCAGAATCAATATTGACCAGAACCATCCTGTAGTCTCATCCAAGTTCTATACCTTAGATGGCAAGAATTTCAATCCCGCCAACGGAACAGTTCTCTCCAATGGAAAAAAGAATCTTATCGTCTACGGCAACCTGACGGAAAGTGAGTCTGGAATCAAGGACATCCATATAGAAAGGGCTGGTCAAAATGTATCCGCAGCCTTGACCTACAGCACTTCAACTATTGGCGATGAAGTCAGGGGTGATTTTGTTTATAAGTCTCTGGGTGATTTTACTGACCTTACTTCAATAAAATCCTGGCGTGCCGAAATATCCAGCGAAAATGCCAAGACATCTGGTGGTATCAGGGCCATTGCAGAGGATAAGGCTGGAAACAAGTCTTCCACCACATTGTTCTCTCTGGAAATTGATGACATTCCACCTGTGCTTAAATTGACAGACCCAATGACCACCAAGGTTTTCCCAAATCCAGATACTCTGCCCACAAGCAATATCAATGGCAAAGTGACTATCTCGGGTACTGCAAGCGATGGTTCCTTGGACAATGTAAAACTTTACTGGGGTCTTGACAAAGATGATCCTGATTTCACAAACGACTCCCATATGTTTGGAAATGTCAATGGTGCGGGAGCCTATGCTTGGTCAGCCGAATTGGATGCCTCAAATCGAAAAGATGGAAAAATTTATTTCATCAATGGAACTGAATACACAGGAACTCCAAAGGAAATCTATGTAAAAGTTGTGGCCACGGATACAGCTGGAAACGAAAACAGTGAAATCTACAAGTACAACATTGATCCTCAGCTTGACAGACCTATCATAACCATAAACTCTTTGGATCTTTCATCCATGAGTGATTCCCAGACAGCTTGGCTTAAAAATACAACCGTCCTCCGTGGAATTTTAATGGACGACGATGGCATAAAGACAAGTCGGATCGTAGCCATGTCGTTCTGTGAGCCAAGGAGTTGGTTTTCCTAATTTCTTCCTAAGACCGCTTGGCCTC
>JAZUEV010000637.1:0-2129 GCA_045640345.1 Treponema sp. | reverse complement strand
TCAAAGTTTCTACCGTTAAGTGGATGACGATGGATATTCATTCCAGGCCCCAAAAGATTATCCACTTTGTTTGAAATCATTTCATATCCTGTAAATGTGTAAAGTTCTTCCACTAGTTTTTTATTGAAAGAACATGCAAGTGAAGTGCCGTTTGGTAATGCAAATGCTTTTGTTCCACAATCAAGTCTCATTCCTGATGGACCGTCGTCACAGCAACATGCAGGAATTCCAAAAACTTCTCTCAGCCTTGGAGACACTCCACCATAAGCCGAAGCTGTTCCTGCAGTAACAAGACTGCTTCCCATTCCTTCGCCACGGACAATGCAAGACAAATCTTCATCGCTCAATTGAGCAATAAAATCTTCCATGCTTGATTTTTTATTCAAAACATCTTTGAGAGTAATGTCTGTTGTTGTCACTTGCTTGATTTCTGCCGGAATATTTTTTTTGCGTCTTTCAATCATGCTGACAGTTCTGGTTGGAGTTTTTTCCATCTGGATATTTGATTCACTTCCATGGAATCTTTCAAAATCAATTACCGGTGCCAACGCTTCTTCACATTTTTCGATTATCAAATCTTTGTCCAAATTGAAGCTGAGAATTTCTTTTGTGTTGCGAACAGAATTTCCTGCATGAATTTTGTATTCACCTTTTTCCAAAACAAAACAAGATTTATTTCCGGTAATTCCTGAATCATCGTAGGATGCAAAATTTTCATAAGGAATTTCAAAACTCAAAGTCTGACTTGCATCTGGATTTAAAGTTTCTGTTTTTTCAAAATCGATTAAGACTTTTTCCGCTTTACCCAATTTTCCGCAAGGAGCTTTTGCATAAACTTGAACAATTTCTTTTGCCGCAAACTGTCCAATATTTTTTACTTCAACAGTGGCGAAAACTTTTTTATTTTTTTCGTCGTTTTTTGCATCCTTCAAATTGATTTCAAAATCAGAATACGTTAGACCAAATCCGAATGGATAGCGGACTTTATCTTTTGCAAATGTTTCAAAATATCTATAACCAACAAAAATATCTTCAACATAAATATTCTGTTCAGGACATCCAAAATATTTGTGCGAAGGATAATCTTCTATATTATATGCGATTGTGTCTGTAAGTTTTCCGCTTGGACTTGTTTCTCCTGTCAAAACTTTTGCTGTTCCAATTCCGCCGACCATTCCTCCCTGCCAGACATACATGAGTGCGTTGGGCTTTATGGTGTCAAAATAATTCATATCCATTATGTTGCCCACATTTAAAAGCACAACCATTTTCTTAAAGGAACTTCGAACTTTTTGTAGCATGTCCTTTTCAACATCGGTCAAAAGATATGCTCCTTCAGAATTGCTGTTGTCTTTATCTTCACCGGCTGTTCGTCCAATGATAACAATCGCCACATCGGATTTTTCAGCAGCATTTTTTGCTATCTCATCGCTCAATGGCATTTCATCTTGAGACCATCTTTCGTTTCCCCAGCCAAGTCCTTCATCATAGGGATGTTCCTTTTCCCAATCTCCATAAATTTTCTGAAGCTCTTTGTTTATTGTAATTCCGTCGCAAAGTTCAAGTCCATCAACAATTGAATAAACTTTTGTGACATTTACTTTTCCACCTGAACCGGTTCCGCTTTTGTAATAGTCATTTTGTATTCGACCAAAAATTGAAATAGTGGAAGACTTTTTCAACGGAAGGCATCCGTCGTTTTCCAAGAGGACACATCCTTCTTCAATAGCCTGCACCGATTTGTCGATGTATTTATTCCAATCCAAAATCTTTTTCATAAAATCTCCAAAACAAATTTCAAGCATCCTACAAAAGTTTATAAAATGCCCTTACTTCTTCTTTCTAATATTGTAAGATGAATGATAGATTTTTTCCACTAAAATTTTGTGATTTGGGAATTTTATTCGTGGGTCGGGTAGAATACCCCAATCTTTAGGTTGTATAAGTGGTATGAAATTCGACTGCGATGCCTTATGAGAACGAACGATGCTCTGATGTTTGCGTCGGGGTCGTTCATTTGAAAATGTTTTTTCGAAAAGGGTGAATTCTGGTATTGCTGAAATTGCGTAAATTTGCATGTTTTGATAATACCAGATTAAGGATGGTTTTTCCTTGGTTGGGTTATTCAT
>JAZUEV010000636.1:0-2661 GCA_045640345.1 Treponema sp. | reverse complement strand
TACAAAAACTGAACACCTACAACTTAAGATTTTTTTCTATTATAACAACAATTTATTTGGCAGCACTTTTTGCGTCCTCTTTTCATAACGCTGTCTCTCTTTTAAATAGAACTGTTTATTTGGTTGACCTTATTTTATCTATCGTTATTCTGGGACTTTCTTTTGTAAAGATTTTTTGCAATAAAAAATTCATATCGATTTTGGTGTATCTTTTTTTGTCAATGATTTTTTCTTTTGGAATAGCTCTAAGCGTCACCCAACCGACACAGGCCGCAACAACTTTTTTTGTTATGATTATGGCCATACCACTTATGTTTTATGACAAACCATACAAAATTGATATATTGATTATTGTATTCACGATTGTCTTTCTCCTGATGTCGATTTATAAAAAATCTTTCGAAGCAAGAGACACTGATGTTTTAAATGCAATCTGTTTTGGAAGTCTTTCTTGTGTACTTAATACCGTAAATCTTTGTGTCCGTACTGAAAGAGTTTGGTTCGGTCGAAAAATGCAGTTGATGGCAGAATCAGATGTTTTGACAAATCTAAAAAATAGAAACTGTTTTGAACAAAATTACGAGACCTATGTTTCAAAAGCAAAAAAAAGTGTGGCGTGTATCTTTGCTGATGTCAACGGTCTCCATGATTTGAACAATAAAGAAGGGCATGAAGCTGGCGATGAGATGCTTAAATTTATTGCTCAACAGATAAAAAATGAATTTGGTTCGGAAGATTCATTCAGGGTTGGCGGCGATGAATATGTTGTTTTGATTTGTGATAAAGATGAGGATTCCATAAAAAAACAAATTGAAAAAGTCTGCAATATAATAGAAGAAAAAAGTTATCATATTTCGGTGGGACTTGCAATTTCTCCAGTCGCAAACATTGATATGGAAAAACTTATCAAAAACGCTGATGAAAATATGTACGAAGCAAAAAGCCAATATTACAAAACAAAAGGAATTGACCGACGACAAAGATGATTTTACGAAACAGTTCGAGGGTGTCCGATACGTGAAGTATAAAAGTCTGGAACCTAAAACAACAGCTTTTGAGACAAAAACAAAAAAGCATGAACTTCGACGCAAAGTGTCGGGGTATGTACCCCATCGTCACGAATCAAAATGGGAGTCTCTAAAAATTGTAATTTTTTAGAGACAACTTTGAAAACACGATGTTTTAAGGTTAGATTATTTTGAGCTTATTTTATAGGCATCAAGATTGTACACTGGTCCTTGTTCATTTTTTGAAAAATCAAAATATGTGATTTTATATATGTCAGAAAATCCACTATGAACCAGATAAACTTTGTTGCCTCGTGGAAAAACATTGCTTGTGTACCAGAAAGTCATGTCCAGTTTTTCGTTTGGAACAATTTCCGTCATGTCAAAATCAAAGTCACAGAAATAAAGACCGAATTCGCCACCATTGGACAGCATGAGTTTTTTTGAACCATTTACAGAAAAAATTGCAGCGGTATAATGAGACTCTTTCATTTTTATGGGAATTTCTTTTATAAATTTATTTTCCGTAAATGAAAAAACTTTCAATCGTGAAAATTCAGAATAGTCTTCTATATTTGAGTCGGAATTTATATATGCAACATTTCCGAAAACTAAATAATTTTCATCAATGTAAAGTGGACTAAATCTTTCAGAATAAATTTGTGGACATTTATCAAAAACAACTGTTTCACCTTTTTCATAATCTATATAGAAAAAATTATTGTTTTTGTCATAGGAATATGAACCCCAAAATCTGCCAGACTCATCGCACAACAAGTATCCTATGTGTTTGTCCTGATTTATTTCCGCATGATATGGGGCTATTTTTTTTTCATCTGTGTCGTAGGCGTAAAACAATTCCTTTGTAGATGCTTTTTCATCTTCAGGGCAAGGGACAGTTTTTGTTAAAAGACAATATTTTCCCTTGGTTTCGTAAGTCCAATTGCTTTCAAATGTATCGCAATCAACAATATTTATATTTTCATTTTCTGGAGTGATATAGGCAACTTTATTGGATAAATATCCAAAATTATAGTAAGAAGTTTTTCCTTTATAATCTTGTTTTACAGTTCGTCCTTCAGTTATGTATTTATTTTGTGAAAAATAACACCAGTCGAAAACTGAATTTGTTGTGCAATCAAAAATGACAAAAATATCGCCGATACTTTTACATTTGGAATTCCATTTTTTGTTTCCAAAAAGATATGAGTATTGGTAGATTGGCATTGTCAAAACAATCGGTTCCTGCCCCAAATCTTTGAAAATTTTGTGAGTTTCTTTTTGTCTGATTTTTTCAATATCATTATCTGGATAATAAAAGTTTTCGCAGCTGATAAAGAGTAATGAAAATACAATAAAAAAAATCTTATATCTTTTCATATAAACAATTCTTTTACTCCTTAATTGTTCTCATTTTAACGATTCTACATCCTTCATCATTGATGAGTGTCCAATGAAGGAACTTGCAGATGATGACGAAGTATCCTTGCAGATAACCATACGTCCTTTTTTATAGTAGTTAGAAAGGTATTCTAGCGATTGTCTGTTATATTCATTTGATAAGCTAGGTAAATCTTTTGAAGAACCACTAGCAGATCTGCCTGAATCAAATTTTTTTTCATATTTTGAAAAAAGTTTTTTAGCAAATTGCTCG
>JAZUEV010000635.1:0-2418 GCA_045640345.1 Treponema sp. | reverse complement strand
CATCTGCTACGGCGATTCCTGGATAGATGTGACCACCTGTCCCTCCACCTGCGAATGCTATTTTGATTTTTCTATTTTCCATTTTCTTTTCCTTACTCACCGTCAACTGGATTTGATGACGGTCCTTGATTAATTTTTTGGAGGATATTTTTCCATAAGAGCGATGATTTCTTTTTTCTTGAAGAGTGTGGCGTATTGACGGGCGCTCATACCCATGCTGTCCTTCAAATCTGGATCCGCATTGTTTTCAAGCAAAAGTTCAACTATCTTTGCATCTCCGTTTCCGACTGCAAGAACCAGAATCGGTTGGCCGTCCGTGCTTACTATTGAAAGGTCCGCCCCTTTTTCAATTAGGAATTTTGCAATCTTATAGTTTTTTCTCCAGACCGCATCCATGACGGCGGAATAACCTCTGTCCCCTGAAACCTCATCGATGTTCGCGCCCAATGACAAAAGCCATTCAACCTGGTCCAGATGTTCGCTTCGTGCTGATATACAAAGCATTGGCACATTGTCAGATGTCTTCGCGTTCACAATCATTCCAGCGTGGATAAATAGCTTGTAGACATCCTCCACGTCCTTTTCCAGGTAGTGGGCAAAAGAGTCCGCTGTAAATGGCACGCCCATGGTAAATAGCTGTATCAATGCGTTGTGCTCGAAGTCGTGTTTCTCCATTTCTGGAAATTTTTTTTCGACCATGGACATGAGGGAATCGAAATCTTCGTAGCATTTGAAAAGTCCCTGGCAGTCTGAATCAAGGTAACTGAATCTACCGATTTTGGTTTTCTGTCCCTGGATGAATGTCTCGACCCTTTTTCCAGCCAACATTCCCAAAAGGAACACGAAGTCTGGCAGGTTGACCATTTTATCGCAGTCCAAAATGATGCAGTGGGTAGATTGCAATGAGTGACGCATGGAGTCGCAGAGGGTTTCCCTGTCCATGGGATCCGTTAAAAAAATCTCGTGAGGAGTTATTTTGTCATGGGAAAAGAGAAAGTCTTCAATGATTTTCAGTTTTTCGTCTCGAATGTTTGGTGAAATCACTAGCCAATTCATAGTACAAAGATTATACACCAAATTTGAAAAATCTACAAGGGAATTAAAGAAGCACTTTAAAAATAAAAAAAGACCCTTGAAAATCAAAGGCCTTTTGTGCCAGAGATCAGAATCGAACTGATGACATAAGGATTTTCAGTCCTCCGCTCTACCATCTGAGCTACTCCGGCGAACCATAAAAATGATTCCCTTAGGAACCTATGCCAGAGATCAGAATCGAACTGATGACATAAGGATTTTCAGTCCTCCGCTCTACCATCTGAGCTACTCCGGCGTTTTCGTTCGTAAGATGATATTACTATATACGATTCAGCATGTTGTGTCAATAGGCTTTTTAAAATTTGTTAATTTTTTTTTGAAATTTTGACTTTTTTTACGGACGTGGCTTGTTTAACATGTCTCCAAAATTTTTTCATAGTCTTAAAAGGTATTGTCAATAACAATCTAACCAACATCTTAACCTGTGGAAAAAACGGAGCACTTTTGCTGCTAATAAAACCTACCGCACCATGTATCGCCAAATTCATGAAACAGTTCATTGGAGACAAATGCTTCACTGACCATTCTTTTGATCTCGCCAAGTTCATTCTTTGAAATATTCTAACATAGTTTTACCTGCATGATATACTCCTTTTATCATCTCGGTGGTTTTGAAAACTAGAATTTTATCTGTCTAGGGTGTCTCCAAAAAAAATGCTTTTCAGAGATGTCAGGAATATTTTATATTCTACCGAGTTTTGGACCTTGAAATTACATGTCTTAAAGCATCGGGTTTCCAAAGCTGCCTCTAAAAATTTCAATTTTTAGCGAATTCCCCTGCATAATAAAACACGCACTTGCAAAAAAAAGGAGAATTTTAAAAATCTGTTTCGGCATTTCATTTGCTTTCCCCTGAACTTTCCTGTGGATCTGGATTTTCTTCATTGGAATCGGGTTTCAGTTCCTCGATTATCTTTTCAACTTCCTTTATGATATCGTCTCCAGGAAAATTTTCCACTAACTTTTGGAATTGGATGCCCGCTTCCTCCATTTTTTTCCACGCCACCAAGACCGATATATAGTTTTTCAAAAGATTTTTGTCTGTTGGATTTTTTTCACAAAGCTCCTGATAGGATTTGCATGCTTGGTCCAGGTTTCCGCTCATGGCGCTGATATATGCCAAGGAGATTCTTAAATTCGTGTTGTCCTTGTCCTCTTCCAATAAAGATATGTAAAGTTCCTCCGCGTTTTTCCAGTCCTTTGCGAGTGCGTATGTTCTGGCCATGCTGTACATCGCTGATTTTCCTAAAACTTTGTGGGTGTCCGCCTGCGATGCCAGTCTATAATATTCAACGGCCTTGCTATAGTTTTTTAAATCCTCGT
>JAZUEV010000634.1:0-2042 GCA_045640345.1 Treponema sp. | reverse complement strand
ATATGTTTCTCCCTGTATGCATATAGGCAAACAATACTTTTCGTCTAAGGTTACTTCTATAGCAATTATATTTTTCTCTACTATAGAATATCACAGTTGGTTAAATTTTACAAGATTATAAAACCAAATTTTTCAGTTTTTGTAAATCCTTCTACTTGGTATACACCTCTACGGTTCCAACCTTTTTCTTTGACCAACCCTGCAAAGCGATGTTCTCGTTGTCTCCAACAATAATCATACCGTTGCCTTTAACCTTTTCATCAAAATCTTCGATGATGGTCTTCTGGGATTGCTCAGGCAAGAAAGAAATAATGTCACGAGCAAAAACCAAATCTATTGGCGGCAAACTGTTTGTGTTCACGCAATCATGGTACTCGAACATAACAATGTCCTTGATTTCCTGATTGAAAACATAGTCCCCACCCACATTTCTTGTAAGGTATGGACGCAACCAACCCATGCTGTCCTGTTCTCCCACAACCATCAAAGGTGCATTGGATACACTGAGAAGGTCGATATCGTGGGCATAGACCTTTATTTTTGCGGAAGGATAACGCTTCTTGAGCACACAGGCCAATGAATATGACTCATGTCCCTTTCCACATCCAGGATTCCAGGCAACGATAGTCTTAGCATTGTTCTCAGGCAGAGCCTTCATTACTTCCTTTGCATACTCTTCTGACCACCATGTCTGGTTGCATCTTGAATAGAAAGGCTTTAAGAATGCCTCTGCGTCAGATTCACCCTCCAACTGGGTCTTGTCTGCTCCACGCTCCTTTTTCCACTGGATGTAACGCTTCTTTGCCCATTCCTCTGTGACTGGACTGATTATAAACTTTTTCAAGGACTTCAAGGAATCGGAAATGAAATTCAAATCCACTTCCTCAACCTTCTGGACTTCTTCCACGGTCTTGACCTTTGGAGCAACAGAAACTGATTCCTTTTCGGCAACCAATTCAGCCGCGGCTGCCTGTCTCTGCAAAATCTGGTTCTGCTGTGTTTCAGCAATCTCCTTTTCTTCTTCAGCAGATTTTACTCCAAAAATCTTGTCGATGTCCAAAAGAATGTACAACCTGTGCTGGGCTTCCACAACTCCGGAGATATACTTGATATTGATGTCCCCGAACAAAGGATGTGGAGGCTGGATGGTGCTTTTCTGGATTCCAACAACCTTGTCGATTCCATCAACGACAACACCAAAGGTCTGTTCGCCTACTGTAACAATCAACATGTTCTCCAAGGCATCGTCGTTTCTCTCTGGAACCTGGATGTTGAAGAACTTTCTAAGGTCAATAATGGAAATGATTTCGCCACGGAGGTTGTATACACCCAGGACGAATGGCAAAGTGTTAGGAACATAAGTAAAATGTCCCGCCTTCGCAATTTCCTTAACCTTCATAATATCGATGGCATAATCTTTTCCGGCCAAGGAGAAAGTTACCATCTTGTAGTCAATTACGCTAGACTTACGCTTTTCTTCCTCAAGTGCATCCTGGGTAAGAGTGGTACCATCATCCGCAACCTGTGTTGTGCTTGCAAGAATGTTCAATTTATCCTGAATAGTTGACATCTACCTACCCTCTAGCATTTCTGATTGCTTCTTCTTCACGAGTCTGTTGAGCGCTGATTTCCTGTTTAACGCCCAATTCCAAAAGCTGGCTAACATCAATAATCAAAGAAACTGAACCGTCTCCAAGGATTGATGCACCTGCGATTCCCGGTGATGTGGTGAACTGGTCTCTCAAAGGCTTGATAACAACGTCCTCTTCACCGACCAAGGCATCCACCATGACACCGATCTTCTTTTCCTGAGAACCAACGATAACGATGAAACAATAGTCGCTCTGGTCAGAATTATGGATATTGAACAGACGACTAAGCCTGAGAATCGAAATGACCTCGTTACGGACATTCAAGACCTCATAGTTGTCGATGGTGTTAATGCTGTCACGTTTTACGCGCTGTGATTCAATAACATTTGCGATTGGGATAGAGTAGACTTCTTTTCCTACCCTGATCAAAAGTAAGTCGGATCGTAGCCA
>JAZUEV010000633.1:0-2725 GCA_045640345.1 Treponema sp. | reverse complement strand
CAAAAACAATCTCAGCTACAGCATGATGGATGCGAAGTCTCTCAGTGATTTGATCTATGATATTCGTTCCATAAGTCACATGTTGAATTCTATCAATCATACTGGAGGACCTTATCCAGAAGACGAGTTTATCTACTCTGGTCCAGTGGACTTATGAGAAAACAGTTTTCGTTAATCCTATGGACCCTGGCAGCAATTCTATCCATTGTTGTTTTTGTGGTTCTTAGGTTTTATGCTGAACCTAGGTTGCATCCTCAAAAAAGTGTAAAAATCCAAAGACTGGACAAAGAGGATGTGACTGTTTTGCCGTCGGGGGTCGGAGACAATCCTTTGATTCAAAAGTCCTTTCATTTGACAGGTGAAGAGTCTGCCTTGAATTGGGATTTTTTGGATGAAGACACTCTTTTGGTGTCCGAGACTTTTCCCTTTGACGGTAGATTTTCTTTAACCCTCAATTGGGGAGCTAAATATTCTTTTGACGCTGACAATGGATTTTTATATCTGAAACGAATCTACCTTAATCAAGATGGCGACAAAATTGAAAAATCAACAAAAATTGCGGATGCCTTGGTGGATTCGATACGCAATGAAATTTCTTTAAGTTTTGACTCTGTTTCCTTGGAAGGAACCGATTTGGAAAGTCTTTTGACGGAACGAATGGACTTGTTTGTTGAGAATCGGCTTTATGAAATTCAGACCTACCAGATATCTGTTGGCGATACAGGAATTCTTATGGAAAACTCCAGACAGAATTTTGATCTTTTTTCATCCAATTTTGTTTTTAGGACAACAGTAGGTGAAGGCGATGAAAAAAAATCTATTGCCATAAAAATCCAGGATGATTCTCTTCATATAAATTTGGACAAGGATGGAGAAAACAAAATCTATGCCGGCATACTTTATTCCACGGAGGACAAGCTTTCTTCCAAGATTTACCAAATTGTTGGGGACAAGGAAAACAGGACTGTTGATTTAATTCCGTCGGGAAATTTTACGGCCGTGTTGACGGAATCTTTTTCAGAGGACAACTATCAGTTAAGTCTTGGAAATCTTGAAGTCCTGAAGGCCACAAAGGATTTGGATTTTATTGAAGGACTTATTTTGCAATCCCAAAAACCTTTGTACGAAGATTTGCGATGGATGAACATCAATTGAAGTTTCTAATTATGATAGAATCTTTTCCTTAAAGTGCAAAAAAAGGAGAAAAATAAAAAGGATTGCGCTTTACAAGGGACTCTCGAAAGGGGAAATCTTGCTTCGAGTGGGCTTGGTCCAAGCAGGTATGTAAGACTATGGTCTGCCTTGACAAAAAGTCCCTTTGCCTATAGACAATAAACCAGTTCGGCTGTAAGCCGTAAATAATAACAATTTAGAAAAGAAAGCACTGAAAACATTTTTTCAGTAAATAGGTAGTCTCTAAGAATTGCAGTTTTAGAGATGTCCAATACTATTATAAAATTTGTGAAGGATTGATTATGAAAGTGAAAATGATTTTTTTTGTTTCTGTTGTGTCTTTGGCTCTGATGTCCTGCCAGAAAAAAACGGAAATGAAAATCTATAAACCCCAGTTGCCTCCATCGGTCGGTGAAAATATTTTTGCTGAACGAACTTTTGCCACTCCTTCCAGTCGATTGAAATTTGGTTTCGGCGATAAAGTGAAGGTCAGCTCCATGGATGAAGAAAACAATATTCTTGTGGATGATTTTGTGGCCGACTATAGCTATGACACCGAAAAAAAAGAACTTTGGCTTTGTGCAAAAAGTATCTACGCCGATGGTGTGGAGTACAAAAACCTTAAGGACTATGTGAATAAAAAAATGGGAGATTTTGCCTCCGATTTGGATAACATGACATCCCAGTCTGGCTTGACCATGGAAGCGCCATCAAAAAAGAATTTTCAGTATGTGGTGTCCAAAAGTTATGAATCCCAAGCCCGTACCATTTTGGAATCCTCCATTGGATATAAATATGAAATATCATCGGACGGAATCATTTTGGATTTGACCCAGATTCCACCAACCACTGCAAGGGGATGTGAATTAAGTGGCTATGACGAGTCTGAGATTTTTGGTATTAATGTGAATGGCAACGAAATGGTTTTTATGAACATGAAGGATTCCGTGGACGATTTCAGCACTTACTATGCCTTCGTGGAGTGGGACGATGATTATACTACTTTTAATGGAGAAGTCTATTCCCTTCGCACGATTATTAATGATGACACTCTCGATCAAAGGTTGATGTGCAGCAATGAAGGAGCAATCAAGGGAACCATGGTCTATGCCACAGAAAAAAGTGATGAATTTTATTTTTATAACGCCACAGTGGATTTTGAATTGATGCCTATTTGCCTTTCGTCCCTCAAAAAAGCATATCTGTCGGACACCATGTACGACTACAACGAATCCTACACACTCATTGAAGGAAAGGAATTGGACAATCTCTAAAAGATTTTGCAAGAATTTTTCACATAACAAGAATTTATATGAATATAACATCCATTTTTTGTTATATTTAAGACATTTTTGTATTATACTATAAGACATCTCTAAAAAATACTTTTTAAAGATGTACGGAATATTTCGTATTCCTAACCGAGTTTAAAGCATTGAAATTGCAAGGCTTAAAACATCGTATTTTCAAAGTTGTCTCTAAAAATTGTAATTTTTGGGGACTCCCTATAGAAGATGGTTATGGGAGTCTCTAATTGTTGGAAACCTTTAAA
>JAZUEV010000632.1:0-7580 GCA_045640345.1 Treponema sp. | reverse complement strand
GAAGACAATTAGGAAAACCAACTCCTTGGCTCACAGAACGACATGGCTACGATCCGACTTCAGCAGAAGTTGCAGCCCCTGAATACAAGATTGGCGACAGCCTTGCAACACGCGACGCATCCGGAAAGAGCCTTAACTGTATGGCAGACCGCTACGAATGGTTGGTCGGTGGTTCAGCAGACTTGCAGGGACCAAACAAGACAAAGGTAAAGAACGACGACGGAACATACACACCAGAAAACCGCAAGGGTCGCACAATTGAATACGGTATCCGTGAATTTGCTATGAGCCAGGTTCAGAGCGGTATCAACCTTCATGGTGGACTTAAGGCATTTGGCGCAACATTCCTTGTTTTCAGCGACTACCTCAGACCATCTTTGCGTGTTGCTGCATTGAGCAAGATTCCTAACATCTATGTTTTGACCCACGATTCAATCTATGTTGGAGAAGACGGTCCAACCCACCAGCCAATCGAAACTTTGGCAGCACTTCGTTGTATTCCAAATGTACAGGTTCTCCGTCCAGGTGATGCAGAAGAATCTCAGTTGGCATGGGAAATGGCAATTGCAAGCAAGGATCATCCAGTCTGTATGGCATTTACCCGCCAGGGACTTCCAGTATATGAAAAAGCTGACAAGGATTGGAAGAACACAGCACTGAAGGGAGCTTATGTGGTTCAGGACTGCGAAAATCCAGACATCACTGTTTTGGCAACAGGTTCGGAAGTAAGCATGGCACTTGCAGCCGCAAAGACTGTTGAAGGAAAGAAAATCCGTGTTGTTTCTGTTTTGGACAAGACATTGTTTGAAAAGCAGGATGAATCATTCCAGGCAAAGATTATCGGAAACGCAAAGCGTGTTGTCGTTGCGGAAGCCGGTTGTCGCCAGGGTTGGGAAGGATACGCAAAGAAGGATGACCTCTTTACTTTGGACAACTTCGGTGAATCAGGACCAGCAGCAAAGGTGGCAGAACATTTGCACTTTACAGCAGCCGATTTCGCAAAAGTCTTGGCTAGATAAACCGTCATAAATCAAGACACATCTCCCTCAGATTCTTTTGGAGGCTGCTGAAAAAGTACAAAAATCGTCATTCCGAACTTGATTCGGAATCTCTAAATCTATATATTATCAAGAGTTAAAGAGATGCTGAAATAAATTCAGCATGACAAAACAGGACTTTTTCAGTGACTTACTCTTTTGTCCGGGGGAGTTTTTTTATGGGAATCTCTGAAAATTGCAATTTTTAAATATGCCCCAATTGCACATATCAAACTGAAATCCGTGGAGATTCTCTAAATAGATTTCATTTTCCGTCTATTGCAGGATGTTTGGAATCAAAATCAGTGCCAGAAGAACCAATGTTGAAATCCCGAAAAACATCATGCCACGTTTGTTTTTCTTGTACAGGTTTCTGAAAAAAAACACCAGCGTCAGTATCATCAAAACAAGAAGAACCACCTGGGCAATGAAAAATGGAATCGCATTTTTGGACACATAGATTGTTGTAGGACCGTCCGCCCCTCCGATTATGGTTATGGTAAGGGCCTGGAAAATGTTACTCACAATGCACTCCTAGAACGACACAATTTCCTGGAACAACTGAATGGTGAACTGGTCTGTCATTCCGCTGATAAATTCAATGACACATTTTTCAAAGCTTTCCAGATTGGACAAATCGAAGACCTCTTTTGTCTGGTAAAGTCTTTTCTTTTTTTCATCCAAATCGTAGGCAGTGTATTTTACAAGCCAGTCAATGAATGTGCCGCAAAGGGTGGGGGCGAATCCTAGAAATTGATCCACGGTATGGTTCTGGGCATAGACAAAAGATTTCATCAATGTCCTGTAGATTGTGGCCAAAACATTTTCAGCATACTTCTGGAATTCCTGGAGCCTCCAGTTGTTGTAGATTGTGGCGAATGAAAATTTTTTAAGCTCCTTTATGAAATTGAAATATGCGTCGCTAAACAGAAGACCTTTTTCCGGGGTGCTCTGTTCGCAAAGGTCCATAATCAAATCGTTTATGAGTGTGGTTGTGTTTACCGCGCGACCGCTCCTGAAAATCCCATAGCTGGTGACATGGGTGGACTGTTTTTTTTCATCAAAACCCAATGTGCTGGCAACGATTTCCCGAATCTGTTTTGTGGTGGTTTCATCCATTATTCCGTAGCGACCAGCGTCCTCCAGATCTCTCCCAAGAAATGCAATCTTGTCGCTGACTTTTACGACGCATGCTTCCCAAGTATAGGGGTCTGTTATTCCGGGGCGCTTCATGTTGTAAAGATTCATTGCTTCATGGCGAGGCATAAGTCCCTGCTGGTCGATTTCACCGCAATGACAAATTAATCCATCACGAACTGCGTAGGTTAGGTCAAGGTTCTTTTCATTCCCGTCTGGATCGGGCAACGTGTCAATGAAATCAGCAAAGAAAAGTGAATTACGCTCGTGCCAAAATTTCTTGGGAGCATTTTTTCCATCCTTCTGGACCATCAAGGAATTCAAGATATCTTCCCCGGTGTGACCAAAAGGTGCGTGACCAATGTCGTGTCCCAGGGCAATTGCTTCTGTCAAATCCTGGTTGAGTCCAAGATATCGGGCGATTGTTCGACTGACGCTTGCCACATGACCAACGTGCTCCATTCTTGTGCAGACATGATCGTTGTGGGGCGCAAAAAAAACTTGGGTCTTGTGTTTCAGTCGCCTGTAGGATTCGCTGTGGAGAATTCTTGTATAATCTCTTTCAAATTCACTTCGAATTCCGTTTCCCCTGTGGTATAATGAATTATCACGGGCGATGCACTGCATCCATTTGGGATTGTTTTCGTCTGTTCTGACTTGGGCAAAAGAATCTTTCATAATTTTATTATAAGACAGATTTTGATTTTGTAAAAGGGCAAAAAATATTTTGGAATCTCTAAAATTTGCAGTTTTTGAAGATGTCCATTTGTTTCTAAGAATTGTGGTTTTTCACGACGCAGGTTCACTATCCACGGCAGGAGATTTAATTTGGAAAAAAAAGATTTGCGAAAAAAAATTGGCGACGCTCTAAAAAAAATGACTGATGAAGAAAAGATTTTTCATTCAGAAAAAATTTGTCAAAAAATTTTCAACCTGGAAATCTATAGGAATTGTGATTATGTTTTTTCCTATATCGCCACAAAAAATGAACTGGACACAGGAGTTCTGAACAAAAACTCTTCATGTGAAAAAAAACTCTTTCTTCCAAAAACCCAAAGTTCAGGAAGGATTATGGATTTTTATGAAATGTCTGGGGACTTTGAAAACAGTTTGGCTCCCGGTCGATATGGCATAAAGGAGCCAAGGGAGGGGTCGAAAATGCTTGACCTTTTGAACTGCGATTTGTCCAAGAAAAAAATTCTGATGATTGTTCCGGCCGTAGCTTTTTCTGAAAACAAAAACCGTCTTGGTCATGGCATGGGGTTCTATGATATCTACATCGAAAGAATAAAAAAAGTCCTCCAACAAAATGGAGGAGAAATTTTTTTGCTTGGTGTCTGTTTCCCTTGCCAGATTGACAATGATGTGGACCATGTTTCCGAAATGCACGACATAAAAATGGATATGGTTTTGTTTTGACAACCAAGCGTGACTGTTAATCGATTGATGGCTTAATTCTTTGAATCCACCGAGGTGATTGTGAAACTTGGATTTTCAGGGAAATAATTTTTCATTACCTCCAAGAAGTCCAGCCTGTCGCAAAGTTCCATGGAAAGATAGTCGTCCAAATATTTTTGAGGCATATTGATTTGGCACCCCTTTTGAATAAGCTCCACTGTTCCTAGATTTGTTTGGGTCTGAATCATGGTGCGGCTTATCCACTTCTGTTTCAGGTCAAAAATCAAGTCGTCGCTGGGAATCTCCAAATCGGAAATCAATTGAAGTCTCGCTTTTTTGTAGGCGGTCAAAAAATCCTTTGTATGCAATATTCCGTTCACCCTTAGGCTTGCTATGTTCAAAAGATTTGTGCAAGATACAGTGGAACAGGTCACATTTTCTGGAAGATATTTTTGAATACGATTTTTCATTTCCTCCAAAAGACAGTTGTATAGGTTCCTTTGGTGGCTTTCCTCTGGCACTGGAAAAAAATATTGCACTGGGTCGTAGAAGTCGGATGTGGGAATAAGTATGGGCACTTCTGTTCCCGCCTGCTCCTTTGTCAGAGTGGTGGTGTAAAGGTGGTGGAGCTTGACTCTTCTGACCGATGTCTTGAAACTTGGGATTGGAATAGAATCCTTTGTTTTTCTTTGGGACTGCTCACGAAGGATTCCGAAAGTCTGGTTTCCAATTTTTGTTGATTCTTTCAAATCAGTGTCCCCGGCGATGGCGATGGAAAAAATGGATGCGTCCAAAAGTTCTGTGTATGCAAGACCGATGTTCACAATTTTTGTGTCGCTTAGGACTTTCGCTTCTGAGTCATAGAGGTCCGAATATAAAGTGTCTCTGAACAAATATTTCATGGCATCGTATTCCATTTGGCTGTCAAGGTTCATCATCTTGGATGACCACACCGCTGCTTGTTCATTTACTAGTCTGTCGGCGTTGGATTCGGAAATATCTCCATAGACAAGGGCGTTGACCATGGCGCTCATTACGTTCAGGAAATCGGTTTTTACACATTCGACGGTTACATAGGAAACAGTCTGCTCGGTTACAGCCGTGATGCTTGTGCTTCCTGCAATCTGTCCAGATGATTTCATAAATGTGAACTGGTCTTGGAGATTTCTGGCGTAGGAATTTATGAGAACAGTTCTTAAAAGCCGTTGGTCCTTCGGGGATGAAGCTTCTCCACCGTCGATCGCCAGGGATATGGCAACAGTCTGGGAATGGGGAGAGTTTTTTACCACAAGGGGGATGCCGTTTTCAAGAACCCCTTCCTCAAATTGAATCAAGTTCTGGAGATAGAAATTTGAAGCGGGACTTAGATCTTCCAATTCCTGCATCGGTGTCTGCATCTTGATTTTCTGGTTCCTGACTTCTTTTTCATTTTCCAGAGCCTGGGCAAGAAGAACTTGGTTGTGATACCACGAGCCATTTTCCTTTGTAATAAGCTGGTAATTGTTTTTCACAAAGGAGTCCTTGAATTGGTTGTAGACATTTGAATTGACCAAGACAAATACAAATGGAGCTTCGTTCTGGAAATTTTTTTGCATTGTGTCCTTCTCTAGGCTGTCCACGCTTGATGGAAGAGTCAAATATCTTTCGTAGAAATTTTTGTCCCCTTCGTATGTGGAATCCATTGCCCACCAGTCTGCCACTATCTGCATGGAACCTACGCTGTTTCCAACTTTCTTTCTGTAGTCGGCTGACACTGAGTTTTTTGCCAAATCAAAAGTATGGTCCGAAAGTTCCGACGATTTGACGAGGGTCTTTAAAAATTCTTCCGCTTGGTCGGCAGGTGTGATCTGGTTTTGTGGTCCAGGCTCTGTCGAAAAGGAATATGGTTCTTCCATGAGGGCCTGCAAAATCAATCTTGAATATCCACCGTTGTGCTGGGAGGAGCTTGCCAGATATTCACGGGATCGGACAGAGACTTTTGGATTTTCCAGCATAAGATTTTTATACGGAGAATTGTAGGAATTGAACGCTGAATTCATAACATCGGCTTCGGTGGCGGAAAGTTTTGTGTATTGGACCACAATCTGGGTCAAATCCTTTGAAAAATCCTTATCCACAAGGACAAACTTTTTTTGATTGGAAATTTCTTTTTTGAGGGAATCGGCGTTTCTTTGGAGCTTTGTTTTTCCTTCCCATTTTCCAAAATATTTTAAGACCAGGTTGTACGCTTTTGCCGCAGAAATATTTCCTGTGATAAAAATTCCGCAGTTGTCTGGATTGTAGAACCTGTCCTGGATATCTTTTAATATGGTTTTGATTTCTTCTAAGTTGTATGAAGAAAAAAGGGCGGGGTAGATGCCGGATTGGTTTTTCCATGGAGATTGGGCAAAAATTTTTGAATCGATGGCGCTGTTGATAAATCCTGTTGCGTCTTTTGCGTTATACTCGGATTCCTTTTTCAAGGCGTTGAACTGATTAAGAATGTCCGTGTCAGAAAATTTAGGGTTCATGGCGCATTGGGCAAAATCCTTTATCAAATTTTCAAGTCCTTCTGGAATCACGTCCGCTGTAAATGTGGAACTGTCTGTGTTGCAGGAAGAAATCAAAGGTACTGACGAAAATGATTGATTTCCGTTGACCCTTTTTGTGGTTGAAAAAAGTCTTGCGTAAAGTGGAAAAAATCCTGCGGTGGAAGGGGTCTGGGATGTGTATCCTGCCTTGCACAAAAGTTCTGCATGAATCATGGCGCTGGAGGGGTCTTCCTTCACGAAAACAGTGAATCCATTGTCCATGGTCATTATATGGATTTTACCCACATCCTGCTCAAGGTCGAAATTGCTTTGGGCAAAAAGGGGTGAGGTCAAAATCAAAAGAGATAAAAAAAGATTGCGAAAAAATTTCATGTCCATATAGTATCACAAATCTCCTTTCTGGTCATCTCAAATTTACGGAGACTCTATGCCATCTCCAAATACTTTTCAGGGATTGCAGTTCCACTGTCGCCTCCCAAAAAAAACAAACCCCGCAAAACTTACGGGGTCTGAAAACAAAGGAGGTCTATGAAGGGTAATGGTTATCGGTTAAACAAAACCGTCTTTTTGTTCCCGCTTCATATAAACAAATACTCCTAAGCGAGTTAAGTTACAAAAAAAACAAAAAAATTTTTTATTGAAGGAACCCCTAAAAATTGTAATTTTTAGATGTAACTTTGAAGTGCGATGTTTAAAGCCTTGCAATCTCCAGACTTTAAACTCGCAGTGGATGTCCAACAAGCCTAGTCGATAAGGTCATACCGAACTTATTTCAAACCCCTTACACTACATATAGCGTAGATGCTGAAATAAATTCATCAGAGCAAAACTTATTAGACAGTCCCCTTGAACTTTAGAAACTGAAGTTCCTGGAGACTTTCAATTCTTAATCCAACTGAAACTTTCCTGTGGTGATGTTGTGGCCGTCGGAATAGATGTTGAACCAGATTTCGCTCTTTCCTTCTGTGTTCAAAGCATTGTAGAATTCACCTACGCTGCTGATTTTTACATCATTTACACCTGTGATGATATCTCCCCTTGAAAGTCTAAGGGATGCGGCAGGGGTCTTTTCAGTAAGGTTTGTGACTACAACGCCCTTTACTTTGTCGCCAAGTTTCAAAGATTTTCTTACATCTTCCGTCAATGGACTTGGGATAAATCCTGGCCAAAGTTTTGAGTTGTCGTTGGCGATGTCATTGTTTCTTTCATCCATCTTTACGGTAAGGTCGATTTTTTCTTTTCCGCGCATGACAGTTACTGTGGCTTCCTTTCATGCCTGGATGCTGCTTACTTCACGAACAATCTGGCTTGAATCTTTCATGGACTTTCCGTTGAGTGATACAATAAAATCACCTGCCTGGAGACCTGCTTTCATTGCTGGACTTTCGATAAACACTTCAGCGGCAAGAGCTCCGTTTGTTTTTCCTACTCCAAGACTGTCCTTGAAGTCCTGTTCCACATCCAAAAGACTTACGCC
>JAZUEV010000631.1:0-5151 GCA_045640345.1 Treponema sp. | reverse complement strand
GTGATGGACGTTTGGTGCGAATAATTTGGGAAACCTCTGAAACTTAAATGGAAGTCTCTAGGAATTATAATTTTTGGAGATGCCGAGGAGAATATATGTTTCATACAATTTTTAGTGTTTTATCGACTGTTGTTTCTGTCTACTCTTTTTTATGTGTTGTAAGAATTATCTTCACATGGATTCCTCAGCTCAACGGAAGTGGTGCAGAAAAATTTCTTTCATCCATTTGCGACCCCTACCTGAATTTGTTCAAGGGGATAAGATGGCTTCGTTTTGGTGGATTCGATTTTTCACCGGTCCTGGGACTTTGTATTTTAAGTGCAGCCGCAGCTTTGTTTGAAAGTTTCGGTTCGGTTGGTGGATTTTCCATCAGCTTTGTTATCCAGACTGTGGTTGGACTTTTGTGGAATGTCATAAGTTCCGTCATTGGATTTGTTATCATCATCTTGGCCGTGCGATTGGTTATCCTTTTGGTGAACAAGAACAGTTATTCCTCAAGCCCCATCATCAATGCCATAGATTCATCCATAGGTGTGTTGGCCGCAAAAATTACAAGGACTTTCAACAATAAGAACGTGTCCTATAAGACCCAGCTTATTACATCCTTGGTTGTGCTTATTCTGATAAATATTCTTGGAACTGTTTTGATTAGCTCCATCTGTAATTTGATTGGAGGACTTATCAGAATTTGATGGGAGCTTCTAAAATTTGCAATCTTTAGGTATGCCCTGATTTGTGTCCATCGGGCGTTGCAAGGTGTACCATCATAATGTGGATACAAGGGGTGTCCTTGGATTTTTATATGGAACCGTTGTTTAAAGAAGGGGGATTTTTTGAAATTATCCGAACTGGGTGCGACAGTTGAAAATTTACCTGGAGTTGGACCGTCCACCGCCAAGCAATTTGCAAAACTAAATATTTTTACGGTTGCGGATCTGCTTTCCACTTATCCACGGGACTATGAGGACAGAACAAAAAAAGTTCCATTAAAAGATTTTGCAGTTTCAAAAGTCCACACAATCTGCAAGGTTGAAGGCCACAGTTGGTTTGGTTATGGACGCATGAAAAGTCTCAAGCTGGTCATAAACGATGGATCTGCCAGAGCTACCTTGATAGCTTTCAATCGGGCGTTTCTGGAAAAGACTTTGCCTGTGGGGTCCATTGTTTTGGTCACTGGTAAATTTGAAGTACGTTACGGGGCTTTGCAGTCCACAAGTTTTGAGGCAGAAAAACTTAGCGACCAAGGAGAACTGTCGGAATTTCAAAATCAGTCGCTCCCGGACACTGGTATTCTTCCGATTTATGGATTGACCCAGGGATTGTCCCAGAAAAATTTTAGAAAGACCGTTGCCTCTGCGCTTAGACTCTATGGTCGGGCAGTGGAAGATGAATTGCCGCACCATATAATAGAAGAAAGAAAACTTTTGTCCAAATCCCAGTCCCTTCAATTTATTCATGCGCCTGAAACTCTGGAACAATTGAAGTCTGCCCGACGGACTCTGATTTATGAGGAGCTTTATCATTTTGAATACAAGATGGCCAGTAGAACTTTGGACCATAGAGGTGTCCTTCCAACTGTTGACCAGACTGCTGTTTTTGAAAAGACAAATCAATCTGTGGATGATGAAGTTTCTGTGCCAAATGCCGCTCCCTATTTTGCAAGTCCGAAAATCACTTTGGATGCGTTTGAAAAATCTCTTTCTCCAAAACAAAAGCAGCTTTACGACCGATTGCCATTTAAACTGACCCAGGGACAGATGTCCGTTATTTATGAGATGGGAATGGACATCGACAAAAGTCAGACCGAATGTAACCAGATGTTGGTGGATAAGATGGAGAACAACGAGCGTCCACCTTTTTCAATGCAGAGACTTTTGCAAGGTGATGTCGGTTCTGGAAAAACTCTGGTGGCATTTTTTGTGTGTCTCAGGACTGTTGATTATGGTGGACAATGTGCACTCCTTGCGCCTACTGAACTTCTTTCTCGTCAACATGCTGAAAATGCGGCAAAACTTTTGGAACCCCTTGGAGTGAAGGTCGCTTTTTTGACAGGCAACATAAAATCCTCCAGCCGTCAGCCACTTTTGAATGCCCTTAAAAATGGTGATGTTGATATTGTGGTTGGTACCCATGCACTTTTTAGTCGAAATGTGCAATATAAGAATCTCAAACTTGCTGTGGTTGATGAGCAACATCGGTTTGGAGTTACCCAAAGAGAATCCATTGTGGCAAAGGGGAGAATCACAAAGGGGACCGTCAGCCATAGCCCAGATTTGTTGATGATGAGCGCCACCCCGATTCCCCAGACTTTGGCTCTAACTGCTTTTGGTGATTTGGATATCAGCACCATAAAGACCATGCCAGGAGGACGAAAACCTATAAAGACTTATCTGACGGTTATGGGCAATGAATCCAATGTCTATAATTCTGTTGAAAAGGAACTTGAAGCGGGACATCAAGCGTATTTTGTCTATCCACGAATTTCTGAAGGCGGAATTGATGTTGACGGAGATTCTGATGAAAAAAACTCATCCCATAATGAAAATCAACAGTCCCATGGAGACGGTGGTCTAAAAAGTGCCGAAGAAATGTTCAAATTTTTAAGCAAAACCATTTATCCGAATTTCAAGTGCGCCATAATTCATAGCAAAGTTGAGGAAGATGAACAGACCCAGATATTGCAGGACTTTCGTGATGGAAAAATACAAGTGCTGGTGGCTACGACTGTTGTGGAGGTGGGAGTCGATGTTCCCAATGCGACATGTATTGTAATTGAACATGCTGATATATTTGGACTTGCGGCTCTGCATCAGTTGCGTGGTCGTGTGGGCCGTGGAGATTTACAGTCCTATTGTTTTTTGATTTACAGTAAGAATATCACCGAGGATGGAAAAGAAAGAATGAAGGCAATCCGCAACAACAACGATGGATTTGTTATTGCGGAAGAAGATTTGCGGTTAAGGGGACCGGGACAGGTGAGTGGAACAATGCAGTCAGGTTATCTAAGCCTTGGACTTGCCGATTTAACAAGGGACAAGGATTTGCTACGCTTGGCAAGATACGACGCATTTTGCGAACTCAAAAACAGTTTGCATATTTAGTTCAGATGCTGAAATAAATTCTGCATGACAGAACTTTTTGGACATCTACATATTTTTTATAGGCATCCTTTATCCTAAAACTGTGTTAGAAATTCAAGCTTGACATTTGTCCTATGCCACAAATGATTCCAGTCGGCCAATTCTTGTTGGGTGCTGCATTCTTGAGATTGCCCTGTGTTCGATCTGTCTGATTCTTTCTTTTGTTAGATTGCAGATTTCACCTACTTCCTGAAGAGACTTTGGTTCTTCTCCTGTTAGACCGTAACGAAGTTTCAAAACTTTTGCCTCGTTTGGACGCAATGTTTCAAGGACATCGGAAAGTTCTTCCTTCAGTGACGCATTGATTAACGCAGTCTCAGGACTTTCATAAAGTTCATCTTCAATAAAGTCTGAAAGAGAAATCGAACCGTCGGAAGAAGGACTCATGTCTGCATCCAAACTTATAAGTTCTCTGGAGATGTTCAACATATCACGGATGTAGGATTCCTCAAGACCAAGCGCAAGTCCAATCGCTTTAATCTGGTCTGCTTCATTTTTTCCTCTGCCAACAGTCAATCTTGTTTTTTCAATCATGTTTATCTGATTGATTTTGTTATGAGGTAAACGGATGGCGTGACCTTTTTCATTTATGGCTCTGTTTATGGCCTGTCGAATCCACCACACCGCATAGGAAATAAAATGATATCCTTTGTTTGCATCAAATTTTTCAATCGCATTCAAAAGACCGATGTTTCCTTCGCTGATCAAATCTTCAAAATCCAAGCCACGATTGCGGTACTGTTTTGCCACATTCACAACAAAGCGCAAGTTTGATTGAACAATCTTATTGCGTGCATCCAAATCGCCTTGTGACGCTTTTATTGCCAAATCTGTTTCTTCTTCATGGGAAAGAAGAGGGATTTTTCTGATTTCATTGAGATACATTTTCACAATATTTTTTTCGTCAGTCATAACTTGCCTCCATTTTTGTGTTTCAAAAATATATCTAGCAAGATTCGTGCCAAGTTTTATAAATCTGAAGAAAATATTAACAAAATACAAAATAAATCACGCCCCCCAACAAGTGTCGTGACCATAATCAATCGGATATACGCTATCACTGACCGAGCCAAAATGTGTGTCGAAAAATAATCAATAGGTTTTTCCAAAAGCAAAAGTCCCCCAACAAGTGTCGTGACCATAATCAATCGGATATACGCTATTACTAACCGAGCCAAAATGTGTGTCGAAAAATAATCAATGGATTTTTCCAAAAGCAAAAGTCCCCCAACAAGTGTCGCGACCATAATCAATCGGATGCACGCTATCACTAACCGAGTGCAAATTTGTGTCGTAAAGCAGTCAATTGTTTTTTCTAAAAGTGACAGTTTGGAGCCATTAGAATAAGGACATTCTTAAAAATGTGTGTCAAAATGATACATTGGTTTGATTTTTGTTTTGTTTTTGGGTCATTTAGGACTATAAAAGCCCCCAAATCGTTGTTCGGGAGCCATATTGATGCCTCTAAAATTTAATTCTTAAGGATATGGGCATCTCTAAAAAATATCTTTCAGAGATGTACGGAATATCAGATATTCCCACCGAGCTTTAAGACTTGAAATTACAAGGCTTAAAACATCGTATTTTTAAAGTTGCCACTAAAAATTGCAATTCTTAGAGACTCCCATATTTTACTCAACCACAGCGATAATGTCTGCGTTCTTGAGAATCAAAAAATCTTCGCCATCCATTTTTACTGCTGTTCCTGTGTATTTGTCGTAAAGAACCTTGTCTCCAACATTTACAGTGATTTTTTCATCGGCTGTGCCAGGACCAATTGCCACAACTTCTGCCTGCTGTGTCTTTTCCTGTGCTGTTTCTGGGATGTACAATCCACCTGCTGTCTTTGTTTCTGCCGCTGCCTGCTTAACCAAAACACGGTCTGCCAATGGTCTGATCTTCATTATGTCCTCCAAATATATGTAGGATTTTCCAAATGTTTCTGAAACCCGATGTCCAAAGTCCTTTTGTGAACTAAAAACTCTTTTCAGTTAAATATCTTTAGAAATCC
>JAZUEV010000630.1:0-2324 GCA_045640345.1 Treponema sp. | reverse complement strand
ATGATGTAAAAAATATTTGGTAAATCACAAATCATCTTTAGCAATCGCAGATTGCGAAATCATTTCCTATGTCCGAGTTTTGCTGTTTTTTTGCAAAGCAAAAAAATGGGAGCCTTTGCGACCAAAGAAAAACTCGATTTTCAAAGCCGACATCCACTTCGTGGCTGCGGTTTAAAATCATTTCATATCTGGACAGCTTTCGCAGCCAGATAAATTAATTTCGAATCCGACACTTCGTGCGGTTCAAATCGTAGGATGGATGCCCGTTCTCATTTTGGGAGCGGGTGTTTTTTTGTCCGAGTTTTGATGTTTTTTTGTGCAGCAAAAAATGGGAGCCTTTGCGACCAAAGCAAAACTCGTTAGCAACCGAAGGTTGCGACTTTCACTGCAAGATTTGCAAAAACTGTTACAAATCTTGCAGTCCAGTGCAAAATTTGCTTGAACAAATGCAAATCTTGCAGTAAACTAGGCATTGGGACATAAGTATGATAAAAAGAGAAAAATATATAAAAAAAATTCGACCGTTTTATAATTCAGATTTGATAAAAATAATTACAGGAATCCGTCGATGTGGAAAATCAATAGTTCTGCAGCAGGTGAAAGATGAAATCGCCTGTCAAACGGACAATATAATTTTTCTTGAATTTGAAAATCGTCGCATAAAAAAACTTATACCAGACGTTGACGCTCTTTTGTCGTATGTGGATTCTCAAAAAAAAGACGGTAAGTGTTATATATTTTTAGATGAGATACAAAATCTTGAAAATTGGCAAGAAGCTTGTAAAACTTTGCGACTGGAAAACAATTCAGTTTTTATAACAGGCTCCAATTCAAAACTGCTTTCCAAAGAATTTACAAAGGAATTAAGCGGTAGGTATGTGTCTTTCAGAATCAGACCTTTTGTTTACAAAGAAATCCTTGAATATGCAAAGGAATTAAAAAAAGAAATTTCAATTACAGATTATCTTGTGTGGGGCGGTTTTCCTAAACGACTGGAGTTTGACAACGACGCCATGAAAGATTATCTATTTGATTTGGATGAAACAATTATTCATAACGACATAATGATGCGATACAACATTCAGAAAGAAAGTTTGTTTAGGAGTGTTTGCAATTTTGTATTCCGTTCAAATTCAAGAATAATTTCCTCAAAATCGATTGCAGATTATTTAAGCGCCAACAATGAAAAATGCTCAGTGCATACGGTCTCAAATTATATTAAATATATTGAAGAAGCTTTTGGTATTGATATGATTAAACCATTTTCCACCAGAACAAAAAACGAGCTTTCTTATTATAATAAAATTTATAACGCAGATGTGTCTTTGAATTCATTGCGTTGCACTGATTCCCGTTTTGATTTGGATCATAATCTGGAAAATGTTGTTTACAATGAACTGCTTTACATGGGTTATAATCTAAAAGTTTTTAACAATCTTGAAAGTGAAGTTGATTTTGTTGCAGAAAAGGAAGGCAAAAAATTTTTTATACAAGTTGCATTCAGTGTCCAAAATGAAAAAGCTTATGAACGAGAATTCAAGGCATTTTCAAATCTGGACAATCTTTCACAAAAGATCCTCATAACCACAGATGAATTGGATTATTCAACCAGTGTTGTGCGTCACATAAAATTAAAAGATTTTTTGCTGATGGAAGATTTAAGTTAAAGTCTAGTATTATTGTAGACAATGCCACTAATTTAAGTGGTGGTTGAGTTTGTTTAAGTGTTGGTTGAATTTGTTTAAGCGATGCTTGGGCTTGTTTAAGCGGTGGTTGAGCTTGTTTACGTGGTGGTTGAGCTTGTCGAAACTACCGCAAATGAAAGTCATTTCTGCAGAATCAATGTTAAGTTAAAGACATTGATTACTGTAGATTTTCAATAGCCTTTTTTAAAAGCTTAATTGTTTCTGTGTGGTCGTTTTTTATTTTAGTATCTTGGCTCAAAACCAAAAATTCAACTGTGGTGTTCAAAAATTTAGCAATCTGAACTGCCTGTTCAACATTCGGAAGTCTGTCTTTATTGATCCACGACTGCAAAGTGTTGTAACTAACATCAATACATGCGGCAAGTTCCTTTTGAGTAATATCCTTATATTCCAATATATTTCTTACATTTGTCCAGAATTTCAACATAGTACTATTTCCATCCTAAAATAGCACATTTGTACTAACTTAAGATTGACAAATGGTACAATTGGAACTATAATTCTTATAGATTGGTACATTTGTATCAACCAAAAACAATCGTAGATTGTTAAAAAAATTCAATTAAAGGAGAAAACTATGGCTTACACAAAACCACAGGTAATCGCACAGAACGCTTC
>JAZUEV010000629.1:0-5845 GCA_045640345.1 Treponema sp. | reverse complement strand
ATGGTCGAAATGACTATCCTTTTTCATCTTTCATCTTTGAGATTTCTCCACTGCGGCCGAAATGACTAACCTTTTGCTTCTTTCGTCTTTCATTTTTGAGATTTCTCCACTGCGGTCGAAATGACTAACCTTTTTCATCTTTCATTTTTTGAGATTTCTCCACCATGGTCGAAATGACTATCCTTTTTCATCTTTCATCTTTGAGATTTCTCCACTACGGTCGAAATGACCAACCTTTTTCATCTTTTATTTTTGAGATTTCTCCACCACGGTCGAAATGACTATCCTTTTTCATCTTTGAGATTTCTCCACTGCGGTCGAAATGACTAACCTTTTTCATCTTTGAGATTTCTCCACTACGGTCGAAATGACTTACCTTTTGCTTCTTTCGTCTTTGAGATTTCTCCACTGCGGTCGAAATGACTTACCTTTTGCTTCTTTCGTCTTTCATTTTTCAATTGTCAATTATCAAATAAATCTGTATAATCTTTTTATGACTTACGAGACTATTTGCCAATTGTTTATCTTGGCGCTTTTGGGACTTTCATGTGCAAGAATATTTTTTGCTAAAAACTCCAGACCAGATTATTTGGCCGTTTTGCCGGTGATTTCTTTTATCATATCGATTTTGAATCTCTTGGCATTTGGCATATCCGTTTTTGGAACATTGGTTATGATTCTGGCTTTTTTTATTTCATCCTGGAACTCCAACGCACTTTCGAGGCTTGAACATAATTTAGTTTTGGACGGATTTAGTGTATTTTTTACAATCTCTTCTATTATATATCTGATTCTGGTGATTGTTTTGTCCATTTTTATTGTGCTGCTTAGACCCGCAAAAATCGACACAAAAAAATATGAAGTAAAAATCACTTCCCAAACTTTAGCTGGATCATTTGAAGAAGGATTCGGGGAATACAAAAGTCCTAAACAGAATCGCTCAATGTTCATCAAAAAATATGTCTCCAAAGATGAATCCTACAATCCATTCAATGAAAGTCGTGTGATTTTCTTTGTGCCAGGCGAACTTTCAAAGACTGATTTATATGAACCAACTTTGGTCAAGCTTGCCCATGACGGTTACACTGTATACTCAGCCGATTTCTATTCAAAAGATTTACCTTGGTTTGGAAATTTCTTGGACCAAAAGTTTTTACGAAATTTCTCCATGCTCTACAGCAAGACAAAAAATCTGGAAGCATACACAAAAGCCACCTCACAAAAGACAGAAAATTTTGTAAAAGAAGTTTTGGCAATGATAAACCAGATTTCACTTTCACGAAGCGATAAAATTTTTATTGTCGGAGATGGAGAATCCCTGGCATCCTACGCAACTATCAAATCGGCAGCAAAAAACAAAGTTCGCGAAACCTTTGATTTGTCCGACATTCCATCATACTCCACACCTGGTTATGGTCCAGTGGAATCAACCAATCCTCTTTTGGCAAAACAACTGGGACTTGAAAGGGACGGAACTTTTTATATGTCCAGCCACATTGCAAATTTGTTGGAGAAATCCATCGACGAAAGTTTAAAACCTGCGACAGTCGTAAAAACCGAAGTTCCTGATGACAAAATTTCCGATGAAACAACTTCAGCAGAATCTACAGAGTCCACAGAATCATCAGAAGTTCAGGAGGAATAATGACACTCAATCAGTTGGCACAATATTTTGACAGTTTTCTGCATCTGGACAATTTTAGGTCGGACATTTCATTAAACGGCGTGCAGATTCAAAACTCCTCTCCCGACGAAAAAGAAATTACAAAAGTCGCATTCGCCACGGACGCTTGTGAATATACAGTCCTCAAGGCCGCACAACTTGGTTGTCAACTGCTTTTTACCCACCACGGACTTTTTTGGGGTCACTGCCAGACTATTACAGGACCAATGTACAAAAGGGTGTCTTCTTTTATAAAAAATGATATCGCTTTGTACGCAGCACATATTCCTTTGGACGCAAATGAAGAAGTGGGAAACAATTGGGGACTGGCCAAACGAATGGGTCTTCAAAATATTCAACCATTTGGAACATGGAGAGGAATGACATTGGGAGCAAGGGGGGAACTTCCACAAGAGATGTCCATTGATGAAGTGTGCCACAAACTTTTTCCAGATGGTGAACTTCCAACAAAAGTTTTGCCTTATGGAAAAGAGATGATAAAAACCGTGGCAATTATTTCAGGTGGCTCTGGAGGGGATGCGGATCAAGCAGTTGAAGCAGGGGTTGACGCTTTTATTGCAGGAGAAGTGACCCATGAGGATTTCCACACCATAAAGGAGCTGGGCATAACCGTTATTGCAGGTGGACATTACCAGACCGAAACAATTGGTGTCAAACTTGTGGCCGAAAAGTTGAACAAAGAAAAAGGCATGGAAACAGTCTTCATTGATTGTCCCACTGGGCTTTAGGATTTTATTTAGCAAAACAGTTCTCCATCCAGGTCAAATTTATCTGGATTTTTATTTGGCTCATGTTAACAAATACGCTAACATGTAACTATGTACAGAAAAGTTACATTCTATAAAACCATAGATGAAATAGAAATTTGCAAAGAGCGAATGAAAGAATTCTTAAATAGAGGCGATAAAAATGGAAAATAATACATTTGATCTAGATGACTATATTTCTCAGAGAAAAGAAAAGGATTCTGATTTTTCATCAGGTTTTGATATTGGTTATGAAGAATTTAAAATCGGAATGATGATCAAAGAAATGCGCCTTGAAAACGGAATGACACAGGAGCAACTTGCCGAAAAACTCGATACAAAAAAAAGTATTATTTCAAGAATGGAAAACCATTCTGAAGATATTCGATTATCTACCCTTCAAAAAGTGGCTTCTGTATTTAGAAAACAACTTAAAATTGCAATGTTATAATCTCGATTATTTCTTGATGAATATCCCACAAAGTTTTGATAGCAAGTTCCATAATCTCCTCCCTCTCTTGTGTAGATTTTTCAAAAAAAATTTAGTATATTTTAATTATGAAGAATTCAGATTCAAAGAAAAATTTGCTTATTAAATTGCTGCCGTTGATTTTGACGGTTTTGGTTATTGTTTTGGACCAGATTTCCAAGGCCTTGGTTGTTAAGTTCATTCCTCGAAGCGATGTGGCTCCATTTTTTGGGTCGGACGCAGAAAATTCCGTTATTCCAATTTTTGGAGATTTTTTCAGGCTCATCCATGTGAGAAATCCTGCCGTGGCATTCAGCTTGGGGTCATCTCTTCCTCATAACGCTCGTACAATTTTGTTTTCGTTCTTACCTTTGATTGTTATTGCAATCGTTTTTGTGATTTATTTCAGAAGCACACAACTTACAAAAGTCCAGAGATGGGCTGTGTGTGGCATCCTTGGCGGTGGACTGGGAAATCTTATTGACAGATTTTTTAGACCCGATGGTGTTGTAGATTTCATGGACTGTTATTTTCCAATCTATTTCAAATCTCAAAGATGGCCAACTTTTAATGTCGCTGATTCAGCAGTCGTAGTTTGTGGAATCATGTTTATAATCAGTTTTATAGTTCTGGCAGTACAGGACAGTAAAAAAGCAAAAAAGGATTAAGAATGACAAAGAAAACTTATACCGCTATTTTTACAGTCGTGGCAACCATTTTGAACATCATCCTGACGGCACTCATAATGGGAGTTTTGCTTTTCATTAGCACTTTCTTCTATTTTAAAGTGTTGGGAAAAACTCAACCAGGGACAAGCCTTGCTCTTATTTGGATGTTCTGTTTTTTGGCTGGATTGATTTTGGGGATTTTCTCTTTTTCAAAACTCTGCGGACTGGTTATTGAAAAATGGAATCTTGCTTCAAAATTGGATCCAAAAGTCCTGGGCCGATTTCTTCCAAACGGTACAAAAAACCCTCACTATCAGGAGCCAACAAAAATCAAAACCAACATCCCAAAATCGGATTTGGACGTAGAAAGTGACCAATGGGCAAATGATATTGCTACAGGAGTTTCTGCGTCGGAAGATTTGTCAGGTGCCAACGAAGATTTAGGCAATTTGGACAATGATTCCTAACCCCTGTTGAGAGATTTTGGAAATACGATGCCGTGCTTATGGGAATCTCCGAAAAGTAATTTTTAGAGATGCAATTATTTCTCTCGTAAAGAATTTGACATAAGTTTGAAATGGTTTTAAAATAGTAAGGATTTTCAATTTTTTGGAGATATTAATGGAAAAGATAACGCTTAGGGAAAAGTATATGGATGTTTTTGCTGATTTGGCAAAATATTCCATAGCTTCATCCCAAATCGATGATACAAATGTATACCAAGTTGCGAACCCAAAAACCAGAGCCATTATGGACAGGGTCGTGGCGGAAAACACAACTCCAGACAGCCATATCGGTGGATTGGAAAATTTTGAGGATTTCTGCGACCAAGTAAAAAACGGAAAGCGGGGTCTTATTTTGATGGAGCATTATTCAAACACAGACTTGCCATCATTCTGTTATCTCTTGGAACAAGATGGAAGTCCAAAACTTGCTGACCTCTCAAAAAAGATTGTCGCCATAGCCGGTATGAAGCTTAATGAAGCAGACCCAATCGTTAAAGCATTTGCCGAAAGTTTTTCAAGAGTTGTCATTTACCCAACCAGAAGTCTGGACAAAAAACAGGGTGAAAATATCAGCGAAGAAGAAGCGTTGGCAGAAGAACAGAAGGCCAGAAAAATCAATATGGCAGCAATGCATGCAATGGATGATTGCAAACGTCGTGGCGAAGTAATTTTGGTTTTCCCATCTGGTACACGCTATAGACCTGGTCATCCTGACACAAAAAAAGGACTTAAGGAAATCGACAGTTACCTCAGACTTTTTGATATTGTGATTTTGGTAACAATCAATGGTCATATCCTCAAACTTCAGGACGATGATATGCTCAACGATTTTATTGAACCAACAAAACAGGTTTTCACTGCAAGCCCCGTACTTGATTGCAAGAGTTTCAGGAAAGAGTATCTTGCTACATTGCCAGCTGACGAGGAAGATCCAAAGCAGAAAATGATTGACCATGTTATGGAACTTTTGGACCAGCAGCACGAAAAAGTCAAAGCTGTAGAAAATTGCTAGAAATCCCTTCAATCGGGTAAAAATAGGAGAAAAAATGAATTCACCAGCAGAAATCGCTCGTCTTTATGTGGATGCGGGCGTTCAAAAATCAAGATTGCCTTTATGCAAAATGTTTGCCCTCAGTATTTTTGCGGGAATGTTTATTGCCATGGGCGGATTTGGAAGCACTGTCGTATCTTACGGTGTCCAACCAGCAGCAATTGGTAGAATTTTAAGCGCAATCGTATTCCCAATTGGATTGATGATGGTCTTGGTTGGAGGTGCCGAACTTTTTACAGGCAACAACCTTATGCTTATCCCAGTCCTGCAGAAACGTACAAGTATTTTCAAGGTTTTATTGAACTGGATCGTAGTTTACATTGGAAATTTCATTGGAAGTATTTTTATCGCATGGGCAGTGGCTTGGTTCTGCATCACTGGAGACCATTCACTTTATAGCGGTGGATTGTGCGAAGGTGTAATCACAACTGCTTATTCAAAGATTTCTCTTGGATTCTGGGACGCTTTTGTAAAAGGCATACTCTGTAATTTCATGGTCTGTATGGCTGTGTGGGTATCTTATGCAGCATCAGATTTGGCAGGAAAAATTGGAGCATTGTATTTGCCGGTGGCTTTGTTTGTCCTTTGTGGATTCGAGCACTGTATCGCAAATATGTACTTCCTTCCAGCTGGATTCTTCACAATGATTAGAATCGGTCAACCAATTGATTTGCAGTTGATTTTGAACGCTCTTGTAAAAAATATGTTGCCAGTAACATTG
>JAZUEV010000628.1:0-3917 GCA_045640345.1 Treponema sp. | reverse complement strand
GGGACGCTGATTTTTCCTGCCACCACATCCTTCATAATTTCTAGTCGTTTTTTTGCCAAGTATCTCACCTCTTAATTATAATGGACAAAATCCCTTACGAATTCCCTGGACAAACTCCCTTACGAATAATTCAACTTTTTGTCTAGTCCAAATAAATCCTTGACAGAAACGCAATGCAAAAGTAAAATATAGATGGGGGATTATTTCTTTTTATTTATGAATTTAAACGACTATAGATTGAACGCATACAACAAAGTAAAATCAAGTACGGAAGAAAACAAAGAAGATGAAACGGATAAACAGGACGTGACAAGTTTTTCCAAGCAAATAAGACATTCATCCAAGCCAGGAACAGAGCCGCTTATTAAGATGCCGGTCTTTGAAAAAATCAACAGAATGGATCTGGGGACCGACAAAAAACAAAAGACTATGGATGATTTTCAGTCGGCAATGAACAGGGCCACATCCGCGCAGCCATATAATAGTCGGACACAGAACGACGACAACTATAACACAAAAAAGAATCTTGTCACACCAGGGACCGTCCCAGATGCAAAGGACCTTAAAGCTCAAGAGGAAGCAAGATTCGCAGCCAAGAATGGAGCATGGTTCGCTAAAAAGAACACAACCCAGGAAGAAGTAAAGGAGGCTGCCTCAAAACTTACATCCGGTGGACTTATCATGGTTCCCGGAGAAAAGAAAGATGGAGAAAAAGAAAGCATCTACCGCAGGGTGGCCAAATTCCTTGTGGTCATTGGAATGGACGAGGCCTCGAAGATTCTTCCCCATCTTACTGAAGAACAGACCGAAAAAATCATTCCAGAAATAGCCACCATTCGCTATGTTAGTCCCGAGGAAGCCAAGGAAGTTCTGGATGAATTCAAGTCCCTCTTGAACAAGGCTCAGGAAGCAGGTGGAGTCGATACGGCCCGCAAGCTTTTGACAAAGGTCTATGGAGCAGAAAAGGCGGACCAGGTTTTAAACAAAGTAGTAAAACATCCCGACGGAAAACCGTTCGACTATTTGTCCGATGCCAACGCGGAAAGGATTGGGATATTGCTTGACGGAGAAAGTCCTTCTGTTCAGGCACTTGTTCTATCCCAAATCAATCCCCAAAAAGCGGCCAACGTAATAAAAAGGATGGATACGGAAAACAAGACCGAAGTCATTATGCGCCTTGCAAAAATGAAGCCTGTTTCGCCTGAGATTATTGAAAACCTTAACAAAAGTCTGAAGGAAAAAATGATGACCCAGAACACTGAAAATTCTCAGAATCTGGATGGACGAACAGCGTTGGCTCAAATATTGAAACGCATGGACCCAAGTGCCGAGTACTCAATTATAGCGAACCTCAGTGCGGAGAATCCAGAGCTGGGAGCCGATTTGAGAAGACGGTTGTTTACCGAGGAAGATGTTATCGCATGCGACGACCGTTATATGCAGAAGAAACTCCACGACATGACCGATTCAGACTTGGTTATTTTGCTGCGAGGAAAGAGCGATGGGTTTAGACAGAAAATTTTCAGCAATATTTCCAAGAACCGTGCACAGGTTATTTACGATGAGGAGCTGCTGAAAGAACATGTATTGAAATCCGACAGCGACAGAATCACGTCCCAGCTTTATGCTGACTTGAGAAGAGCCTGGGAGGTAGGTGAACTTATGGTCGAAGGAAGAGATGAGGAATATATATGATGAAAAAAGGTGACACGTACAAAGGATTCAAGGTCCTGGAAGTTGTGGAGAACGTAAAGGATTGCAGTTGTCCAGCGATTTGGCTTGTCCATGAAAAAACAGGTATGGAAATTTTCCATGTCCTGAAAGATGAGGAGGAAAATCTTTTCTCCCTTATATTCAGAACGCCGACGGAAAGCAGCAATGGAGTTGCACATATAATTGAACATTCAGTGCTGTGCGGGTCAGAAAAATATCCTTTGAAAGACCCCTTCATCAGACTTTCAAATCAAAGCATGGCCACATATTTAAATGCTTTTACGACCCCCGATTATACTGCCTATCCTTCAAGTTCGGTGGTAAAGGCAGATTATTTTTATAATTTCTCGGTCTATGCGGATGCTGTTTTTTTTCCTCTTCTGAAAGAAGAAGCGTTCATGCAGGAAGGCCACAGGATTGAATTCAATGAAAATGGAAAACCTGAAATCTCTGGAGTTGTCTACAATGAGATGAAAGGAAAATATTCCATGTATGAATCCGTAATATCCAATGCCATCGATGATGTGGTGCTTTCGGACACAAGATACATATATGATGCAGGTGGAGACCCCATAGAGATTCCGAACCTCACTTACGCACAGTACAAGGCTTTCCACAAAAAGCATTACACCCCTGCCAACTGTCTGGTTTTTCTCTATGGAAATATTCCGACCCAGGAGCAGCTTGATTTTATCGACGAAAATGTCCTTTCAAGAATCAAGAATCCAGGAAAAAGAATAAAATTTTCGGGATGCAAAAAAGGATATGAGATTCCAAAGAAGGCTCATGTCTATGGACCTGCGAACGAGAATGAGACAAAGGACACGGTCTGCTGTGCATGGAGGATTGACAGTAACAAGGACTTGCCAAAGCATCAGTACCTTATGGAGCTTACATTCCTGAACAATCTCCTTTGGGGCTCGGATTCTTCTCCAATTTCAAAAGCGCTTTTGGATAGCGGACTTGGAATAGATGTTTCCCCCCAGACAGGCATTGCTACAAGTTTGCAATATCAAAGCGCCACCTGTGGATTGAGGGGTGTTGATGCGAAGGATGCCGCCAAGGTAAAAAAAGTCATCTTTGATGCTCTTAAAAAACTTAGCATCGAAGGTCTCAGCGATGAAGCCATGGAAAAGATGTGCATGTCCTTTGAATTCTTCAACAGGCATATCTCCAGGTTCAATGGTCCCCAGTCCTTGTCAATGATGAGACGATGTGTCCGTGGGTGGATTTACGGTGACAAACCTTGGGAGTCCTTGGAGTTGTGCCATAACTTTGAAATCCTGAAACGGAAACTTGAAGACGACCCAAAATATCTGGGAACGATGATTCGTCGTTATTTTTTGGACAATCCTAAATTTTCTCTCGTCACTGCAAGTCCCTCAAAAAAATGGTTGAGTCAGCGAACAAAAAATGAGAAGGAAAACCTAAGAAGGATTCTTGAAGAAAAAGGAGAGTCCAGACTTCTTTCAAAACATATAAAGATGGTTGAATTCCAGAAAATGAAAGAAGATGTGGACAAGGAAAAACTTATACCGAAAGTCTCCTTTGACCAAATCGACACTAAAGTAAAGGATTGTGTTCCTGTTCATTCAAAGATAAAGGGAGTCGATTTTTTTGCAACCGAGGAACAGACCAACGGGATCGCCTACATCAATTTGTTTTTCACTATGGACAACCTGACTCCTGAGGAATATAAATATGTATCCTTGGTGGCCAACTACTGCACGAACGTTGGATATGGAAATGTTTCATGGAGCGAAAGCGATGAGATTCAGCAAAGAATAACAGGCGCTATATCGGCCCACACAAAATCTTTGGTCAGGGATTCCCTTCCTGAAAAAATTTTGGAAAAGAAATATGTAAGCAGGGACTGGTTCGTTTTCGGTCTTTGCGTCCTTGAGCGAAAATTGAAGGAATCTCTTGACCTTTTGTCATGCATCATTTCGGAGACCGATTTTTCAGATACAGACAGGCTTATGGATTTGATAAAGTCGGATTTGAATTCGGCAAAATCAAGCCTCAGTTCCAATGCCATCGGTTTTGCGAGAGGCAGATCCAAACGAAAATTCTGCAGGTCAAGTGTGCTTTCCGAACTATGGGACGGACTTACATCTGTGGGTGTCATAAAGGAATTGTCCGAAAAAAATCCAGGGGATGTGAAAGACATATTCAGTTCGATTTTCAAAAAGATCATGAAAAAT
>JAZUEV010000627.1:0-4130 GCA_045640345.1 Treponema sp. | reverse complement strand
AGAGATTCCGAATCAAGTTCGGAATGACAATTTTTATACTTCTTCAGCAACCTCCAAAAAATCAGACAGTCTTTTATATATTGTTTTTAATTTATGGAACTTTTTAGAAAGTCAAACTTTCGCTCCAATATTCCTGGTTGTACAAATCAGTAAATCTATATGTAACCAAAACATTTCCAGTTCCAACATCCACATTGCTGATTTCCATTTTGTTTGAAACTTTCATTGGTTCACCAAGATAATAACTGTCTTTGTATTTTCCATCATAGGTATAATAGTCACAAATAAATTCCAAAGTATCTCCAATTTCCAACTGCGTCAAACTTTTTGCGACAACATTTGGTGTATCAAGATTTTTGTAATCATACTGTGCGCCTGTGATATATCCTTTTGGATGGTCATTATCGAACATGAGCCAAATATTTACTCTGTCGCCATTAAGGAATGCAGGGACTCGTCCAGAAATAGAATATTTATTATTTCCATATTCTGTTGTGTCTTCGTGATAATATGCAACAGGCTGACCATTAATTGCAATCCATGTTCTATCATCGCTAGCAATCAAATCGCCATCATCTGTCCATTCATAAACATTGTCCAAACCTAAATCAACAAAACCTTCGCCGTCATCGTAGAACATATTCAAGTCCAAGGCATGAACTTTTTTCCACTGATCTTCTGAAAGACTGAGGATATATTTTCCATTGGATTTTCTCCAGACCAAATTTCCTGAATCAAAATGGTTCATAGAAATATAGTCTGATGCATATTCGGAAGAAATTGAACGGTCGTTAAGGAAGTTAGAATTTTTTCCAGTCAGTCCGCTAATCAAAGAACTTCCACTGCCACCAAGGAATGAACTCAAAAGTGAACCAATCAAATCTGGACTTGATGAACTTGTAGATGATGTTGTGCCTGTCAATCCACCAAGCAAAGATCCCAACATTGAACCAGAACTGGATGAACCTGTGCTGGAAAGTCCTCCAAGAAGTGAACCAAACAATGAACCGCTTGAGCCAGATGAACCACCTGCTGCTGCTTGTCCACATGCCTGAAGTTTTGCGAAAGCCCTGATACAATCTGAATATTCATCGTCCATTCCAATTGCATCGTAAGTTGAACAGGCATTGTCAACATAAGATTTCCTGTTGTAAGGGAAGAAAATTGAAACTCCATAAGCGTTGGTCATATTACTTGAAGTCTTGTTGTATTTGACTGCGGACTGTAAAGACTTAGCCAAATTTTTTGCTTCCTTTGTTCCAATTTTATTACACAAGTCCACCAAATCAATCTGGTCGATTTTTGAGCTTGTTGCAAATTCACGAGTGTTGTAGCGGGCATCCGAAATTGACTGATAATCATTGTTCTGAATTTTATTGCTAATCGATTTTGAAAATTCAGCAAGATTTTCTGGAACTGTGTTTGCGAATTCTGCCAAGTCAATAATTGAAAGAGTTGTCTTTTGTCCACGACACTGTTTTCCACACTGAGCAACAAAATCATCAATAATATTTTTTCCAATTTCAACTGTTGGCATAGAAGTGTTTGAACCAAGACGTGTAAGCCAGTTTGTATAATACCAACCAATGCCAGGCTCTGTTTCTTCTGATGCAATCATGTAGTCTGCGTGACTGTTAAGCATCAAAGCTGTTTCCGCAGTTGCCATCAAACATGCATCGAAACCAATAAAGTCAAATTTAACTCCACCATTTTTCAAGGCTTTGTTGATTCCTGCCAAATCCATTGAGCCACTTCTGGAATTTTTTTCGTCATAGCCATAACCACTGACAGAGCCTCCACCATGGTCCCACAAAATCAATTCGTAACGAGTTGCTTCAAAATTCTTTTTACAATACTTGATGAATTCAGACAGAGTGTCAGGGTTTGTCATAACTTTTGAACCCATGTTGTCTTCTAGTCTTTTAATTTTTCCATCAATGATTTGATAAATCTGGTTTGTGGAATTGCTTATACCTGTGGTCTGCCATTTTGAACATCCACCTGTATATGCAATCAAATTTACATTTGAACCAAATTTTGCTGCTGCCATTTCAGACAAATCCGATGTAGCCATTCCACTTTTTGATTCCAAGTCAGTTCCACAAATGTAGACCATCAAGGTAACTGTATCGTTTCCATTTCCAGCAAATGTTGTATATTTGGCACGGGAGCCTTTTGCTACAGTTGTATCGATTGATGATGTAGATGTAGAAACCTGTGTATTGTCTACGGTGCTTGTATATGCAGAAGGTGATGATGAACTAGAATTGGAAATTGTTGAATCATTTCCTCCACCAAGTTTTCCAAAAATCAAGGCAGCAATTGCTCCTAATGCAAGAACACCAATTCCACCACCGGCAGCTCTTTTTCCACCGCTACTACTTCCGCCAGATGTTTTTCCAGCATAACCGTTTGATGAACCTACAGGTCCAGTTCCAAGTCCGTCACCTCTTTTGTGAACGCCTGTACTGTTGTTTGTGACATTTTTTTCACGTCCCCTAGGTCTATTATTTGGATCCATAATGAACTCCTGTCATATAGAATAAATCTTTCTTCTATTATATAGTATAAATTAAAGAAAATCAATTTTGAAAACGGGATAATAGAAAATTATGAGCACAAAGGAAATTGTTTTTGATAGTTTGAAAAATAATCTTGGAAACTCTGTCAGTGGTGAAGAGTTGGCAGATTTATGCAAAGTCAGTCGAGCGGCTATTTGGAAAGCTATAAATTCATTGAGACAAGAAGGATTTAAAATCGACGGTACTCCAAAAGGTGGCTACGTTTTGTCTTTGGATTCTCAAACTTTTAGTAAAAATCTTTTTGATTCATATTATGAAAAAAATTTTCCAGATTCAGAAAAAATTGATAGTCTGTTTTTTTTAGAAATTGATTCGACTAACAATCAGGCAAAAAAAATGTTGATGGATGAATCCAAACAAAATCATTTGCATGGAACAATCTTGGTTGCGGAAAGTCAAACAAAAGGTCGTGGTCGAATGGATAGAAATTTTATTTCTCCATCCGGTTCTGGACTTTATATTTCGATAATCTATTCTCCAAAAAAAATGGAACTTCAACCTGTGTGGATTAGTGTTTACACTGCTGTCGCAATTTGTCGCGTGCTAAAAAAGATTTATAAAATCGATGCAAAAATAAAATGGGTGAATGATATTTATTTAGATGGAAAAAAGATTTGTGGAATTCTGACTGAAGGATTTGCAAATTTTGAAAGCGGTCAAATTGAAAGTGCTGTCATCGGATTTGGTCTTAATATTTATGAAAATGCTGATTTAATAAATTCAGTTAAGGATAATCCTGTTGGTGCGATTTTTAAAAACCAAAATCAGAATCATTTTAACCGAAGTGAACTTGCTGCTGAACTTTGTGGAACTGTCCTAAAAATATTTAAGGAGCCTAGCGAAAAGGTTATTGATGAATACAAGAGTCTTTCTTTTTTGATTGGACATAATGTGGAAGTCAGGGATTTAGTAAAAAATATAAATTACGAAGCAGAGGTGGTGGATATAAATTCTCAGGCACATCTTGTCGTAAAAAATTGTGATGGAAAAATTGAGGAACTTTTTTCAGGAGAAGTTTCATTAAAGATTCCGCCACAAAAATAAGGACATCTCTAAAAAATATTCTTCAAAGATGACTGCGAGTTTTAGAGATTCCCTATTATTTAATTCTTCTTTCCAATTTTTACATTTGGATTTTTATTTTGAATTATTTCAATAATCTGATTGGAATGGTCTGCGTCTGGTAAATCAATTTCACACAGTTCCGATTTTTTTGAACAAAGCACCAGATATTCCAATTGGATTTCTCCTTTGCTTTTGAAAAATCTTGTGGTCACAGCTTTTATGCGACGAAAAACTCTATATATATCTTTGTAGGCAATATAGAATTTTTTCATACCTTGTGAAAAAAATAAAATATTTTCTCCAATTTTCACACGAGCAATTTTTTTTGCATTTTTGAATTCATTTTTTAAGATATCATTTTCTATAGTTTCATCATTTATATTTATGAAATTCATCTTCACCTCTTTTAAGGAATCTCTAAAATTAAAAAAATTAGAATAGTCTTTTGTTTTTAGATTATGATAAAATTTGATTTATGTAAAG
>JAZUEV010000626.1:0-1889 GCA_045640345.1 Treponema sp. | reverse complement strand
GGTGGGAGAGTTATAGCGTTATGACCGATTGATTATTTTACGACACACATAGGGGGGCAAAACAACACTAAATTATCTCGGCTCCATTGGAACGGTTACTTGTAAAAATCTTGTGGTAAATATAGGAAATATATGTTACTATATAATAGTAAAATTGTTTACATTCTGAGGGGCTTGGAGGTTTTATGAAAAAAGTTTTTTTACTAGTTGTTCTCACTCTGGTGGGGCTTTGCGCTTTTGCCGCTGGTTTCAAAAAAGGTGACACTGTCTATGTATCCACAAAAACTGCTGTCCTTAAAAACGGGGACGGAAATTTCGCAAAGGATGTGGCCACCGTAAATTATGGAGACCAGCTTAAGGTTCTGTCTGTATCAGGAAAAAAAGTCCAGGTGCAGATAAAAGACAAAAAGACTAGCGGATGGATTGCTTCAAACAGTGTAACAACAAAAAAAATTGTAAAATCATCCACAGGAAATTCAGTTAACGCATCAACAAAGGAATTGGCCTTGGCTGGAAAGGGATTCTCTGAAGAGACAGAAGAAATCTACAAAAACTCCGGAGGTGATTTGGATTTTTCAAAAGTCGATTTGATAGAAAAGGCTTCAACCAACGAACAGGAGCTTGAAAAATTCATTACGGAAGGACATCTTTTGGGAGGTAGCAAATGAAAAAATCCACAAAGATTTTTGGGACCGCATTGATTTCTGTCCTTTGTTCCATTTCCGCGTTCTCATTGGATTTGGGAAACCTGGGTAAGATTGGAAAAGACATGGATGAACTTTTTGGTGACAACAGCGATTTGGGTAAAATCTACAACGCAGCCACAGAGGAAATCAGCGACGAGGATTCCTACTACCTGGGTCGTTCCGTTGCGGCAAACCTTTTGAAGACCTACAGCCTTTATGAAAGTCCAACGCTGGAATCATATCTGAACAAAATCTGCCAGACCCTTGCCATTAATTCCGACGAAAGCCTTCCCTACAACGGTTATCATGTAAAGATTTTGGACACAGATGAAATCAACGCATTTTCAACTCCCGGTGGTCATATACTGTTGAGCCGTGGAATCATCTCCTGTGCTGAAAATGAAGACGCATTGGCTGCAATCATCGCCCATGAAATTGCACACGTCCAGCTCAAGCACAGCTGGTCCACCATCAAAAGCGGCAGAACAGTGAACGCACTTACGGAAACCAAGCTCTTTTCATCCACCACAGGATTCATCAACGACATTTCCAGCAGCATCCAGAATTCCATGGAAAAGTTGGGGGTGGATTCATCGGAATATTCCCAATACTTGGACAGCATCCTGGATTTGGACAACCTTACCAACACCATGGTGGATTCATTGGTCAACGGTTATTCAAAGGAAGCAGAATTTGAGGCGGACAAAAAAGCCCTGGAACTGATGAAGAACGCCGGATACTCCCCAAGCGAAATGGTCACCATGCTTAAAAAAATGAGCACCACCGGTGAATTCAAGACCCACCCGAAGCCACAGGACAGAATCAAGATGGTGGAGCTTGCCCTGATTGCGTACAAGACCAAGGACACCAGACAGTTCAGGAGTGAGCGATTCACAAAAAATGTTGGCAACAAATAAATGAGCATCTCTAAGACTTGCAATCTTTAGAGGTTAAAAAATAAGTTCACCTGAAAGACTAAAGTTTTTGAGGTCAGAAAAATGGAGAAATATATGAAAAAAATTCTTGTTTTGTTTTTATGTGCCTTCATGGGTGCAAGTGTTTTTGCAGCATCCATAAAAAAAGGCAACACGGTTTATGTTTCAGCAAAGACAGTTGCACTTAAAGATGGAAGTGGAAATTTTGCAAAGAACGTAAAGACTTTAAGCTACGGCGACCAGTTGAAGTCGGATCGTAGCCATGTCG
>JAZUEV010000625.1:0-3061 GCA_045640345.1 Treponema sp. | reverse complement strand
AGATCCCGTGTGCAGCCGCCGAAGGCTAATAAATTCGGGATGACGGTTTCAGTTTGATGCATCCGTCATTTCGACCGCAGTGGAGAAATCTTTGGCATGACCGATTGATAATTCTATGACACTTGTTTGGGACTTTTTATAATAGCGTATAACCGATTGTTTGTTTTAAGACACACGTAGGTGGGCAAAACTAACTACCGGTCGTTAGTTTAATCGCACCCCTATGAGTTTTGTCGCTATGATTAATCGGTCATCTTGCTATCGCCAACCAATTTAATATGAGTTTTGTCGCTATGATTAATCGGTCATCTTGCTATCGCCAACCAATTTAATATGAGTTTTGTCGCTATGATTAATCGGTCATCCTGCTATCGCCAACCAATTCGACATAAGTGTCTTCGCTATGACCTGGTTTTAAGAAAAATCGTTAAATTTTCCCAAAGACCCGTGTTTATTTAAGTCGAGTGTCGTGTTCAAATTTATGGCACATTTTTTTTAACATAAAACAAATCATCTAGCGAATCATTTTTATGAAACTCAAAATTGCCTCTTTTGTTAAGTTTTTATGACGTTTATATCGAAAATTATAGAATGGAAGAAAAAAGAAAAGTTGCTGGACGATTTACACTTTTGTATGGATTGATTCTGGTCATATCAAATTATTTGGGTTCGCTTGTACCGAATGTGTTCAACGTGGAAGTTGTTATGACCGACTATATGGAAGCCTGGTATGCTTTTATGGAAAGACATGTAGTGTTGATAAGAATCATAGCGGTTTTCTGTTATGTAATTCCAACTCTGCTTTGTGTTTTCTATGGAAGGTCCGCAAAAAAAAATGAGACGCTGCAAAAAAGAATTGTAGGACTTCCAGGTGTCTATGCCATTCTTGGAACATTGGGATGGATCTGGTATTTTCTTTATGAAGTTGTTTTTCTTTTGGTGTTCAAATATTCAAGTCCCGTACATTATCCCATAAGACATATTTTGTTGCGCTCGCTTTTGTTCACATCCTTGGAAGCCATGTTCACTTTTGTGTGTGCATATTTTTTGTTGGAGACTTTGCATCGAAAATTTTTGCTTCCAATATTTTTTCCAGAAGGAAGAGTGTCGGAAGTCAAGGGAGCTGTCAGACCAATCCTTTGGTTGATGTTCATAATCTTTTATATCGCAGTTGGTTTGTTCCCGATTATCTATCTGCTTAGCGACGGAATAATCGTGCGGCAGAACAACGACCTTCCCATCAGCACCACCACTTTAATTGTTACATCACTTTTGGTTGTGGCAGGAATTTTTGTTACCATAATGTTCCAAAGTCTTTTCACAAAACCGATTAGGCGATTGACCAATGTGGCAAAAGAAATAACCAACGGAAACTACAATCAGAAAGTGGGTGTCATTTCCAACGATGAATTTGGAATCCTTGCCGACGCATTTACTGATATGGAAAAATCTCTCCTGGAAAAAGAATTCATGCGGGACACTTTTGGAAAAGTAGTTGACCCTTATGTCCGTGATTATCTGATGAAAGGAAATGTCACTCTTGGAGGAGAGACCCGTGAAATATCTGTAATGTTCTGTGACATCAGGTCTTTCACATCCATGAGCGAAAACATGGAACCAGAATCCATTGTTTCACTTCTGAATGAATATTTTACAGCCCTTGGAAAATGTATCACAAAAAATCATGGAGTCATAAACAAATACATCGGTGATGCCATCATGGCTATTTTTGGAGCGCCAGTGAAAAGTGAAAACCATGCGATGGATGCCTATTGCGCCGCCATGGAAATGAGAGAATCCTTGGTCATCCTTAACGAAAGTTTTGAAAAAAGGGGACTTCCGAAAATCAGGTTTGGAATTGGAATCCATTCAGGAAAAGTCTTGGCAGGAAATATCGGAGCGGAAAATCGAATGGAATATACCGTCATTGGCGACACTGTTAACACCTCCAGTCGAATCGAATCTCTGTGCAAAGAATACAAAACCGACCTGCTTATTTCGGAAAGCACATTGAACATGCTGGACAAAAATATCCAATCCCAGCTCCATTTTATTGATGAAGCAAGCATCCGTGGAAAAGAGACAAGGATTAAGCTGTTTGGGTGAGATTCAAAAAGTGTTTGATAAGGGCATATCTAAAAATTGCAATTTCTGTAGGTTTTCTGTATAATAATCTAGTCGCAACTGGAGGTTTTATGTCTATCTACGGTCTTTATTTAAGTTTGATTGTGCCAATTTCGTATGCCTGTTTTCTTTTGCTCAGAGTCTTTTCACTTTCATTTATCTACGACACTCTTTCAAGATATTTTACGGGTGGATTTGGTACGTCTATCATGGTGACCACAGTTTTGCTTGCTGCCTTGTGTGTAATTTCTTATTTCATTACCAAGCCCTTTGACAATATCATTAGGAAAATCAAGAACGAAAATTATCGTCCATCGGAAAAGGAAATAGGTATCTGCCTCAACTGTTTCAAGAACCTGAATCGTTTGACTTTTGGTTTTTACTTTTTGGGATTTTTTGTGGGGCAGGCTGTGGTGACAGGTAGCGGAATTTCCCGTGGACTTTATGATTACGAACCCCTCAGGTTTTGGCTGATTATTCTTCAGGCAGTAAGTTTTGGTGGAATGGGAGCTATTCTTGTTTTCAACGGACTGGACAATCGTCTTGGTTCTTACCGACGGCTTCTAAAAATCCACGACCTGAATCCTTTTTCAAAACAGAAGTCCCTTAAGATTTCTTCTTCAATTATTATGACTTTTTCTGTGGCAGTCTGTTTTGTGGGAATCAATATGGTGACTGTCATATACGGTTCCATGATGTTCCCCCAGACCCCAAGCATGGGAAAGGGATTGTTCTGCTTTGTGGTTGCCATTGCTTTGTCCACTGTTGCTTTTGTGTTTGTGATTCATGGACTTTCTTCTCGAATGAAGGACACTATGAAGGCCTTGGACAAGATTGCGTTGGAAGGTGATTTGACCCAGCGTGTCGATATTACGGTTCTTGATGACTTTGGAAACATGACCACTTCTTTGAACACCATGATAAAAAAATTGTCGGT
>JAZUEV010000624.1:0-1753 GCA_045640345.1 Treponema sp. | reverse complement strand
GTAGCCATGTCGTTCTGTGAGCCAAGGAGTTGGTTTTCCTAATTGTCTTCCTAAGACCGCTTGGCCTCCGACTTCGTCCAATCAGAACCGTGGTCCCCATGGCAAGCCCCACGATGATGACCGTAAGCATGTGCATCACCTGACTGCCGATGGACACTGCTGAAATTATGTCTGCTCCGTTGAACTGACCTGCAATATAAAGGTCCGCCAGTCCGTATATGGTCTGGAGAAAATAGGAAAGCAAAAAAGGAAGCGAAAAAACAACAATGTTCTTCAGCACGCTCCCCTTCGTAAGATTCACGGTCATTTAGCTACGACTTTCTTTGAACGCTCAAGGGCTGCATAGATATCCACGCAGACATTTTCCTGTCCCAAAGAATCAACCATTCCTGACTTTGTCAAGAGTTTCAATGGCTGGTCATGGACACCGCTCAAAATGATTGTGACGTTCTTCTGTTTACACACATTCTGCAACTGAACCAAAGCCTTGATTCCACCTGCGTCCAAGTATGTAGTGTTTCTCATTCGGATAATCATTGCCTTAAAGTCCGCACCAGAGCGTTCAACGGCCACCTCAAATTTTCTGACTGTGGCAAAAAACAAAGGTCCTTCAACTTCGTAAATCAGAACACCGTTTGGAACATCCAGTTTTTCATCAGGCATATCCTTAACTGCGTTGGGGTCGATTCCGTTTTCATAGCTGTGTACATCTGAAAGCATTGACATTTTCTGGATAAAGAAGAAAGCTGCAAGCATAAGACCAACACCGATGGCAACAGTCAAATCCACGAAAACAGTCAGGGCAAATGTAACCAGAAGAACAAAGACATCGGATTTCTGTCCCTTGAGAAGTCCCTTTATAGCAGGGAAACCAGCCATGTTCCATGCCACGTTAATCAAAATCGCTGAAAGTGCTGGCATTGGGATGTAGGCTGCATACTTTCCAAAGAAAAGCATAATCAAAAGCAATGTAAGGGCGTGAACAATACCTGCAACCGGTGTCCTACCTCCGTTCTTTATGTTTGTGGCAGTTCGTGCAATGGCTCCCGTTGCTGGGATTCCACCAAAAATTGGGGAAGCGATGTTGGCAATCCCCTGGGCAATCAACTCTGTGTCCGAGTCGTGCTTTGAACCTATCATACCGTCGGCAACAACAGCCGAAAGAAGTGACTCGATGGCTGCCAAAACAGCAATGGACATGGCAGTTGGAAAAAGGGTTGTTATTGTCTTGATGCTGAAATCTGGGAGAGTCGGCTTAATGTCTGCGACAGAAGGAATTGTGTAATGGGCAGAACCGTCAGCGAAAGTACCGATGGTATCGCACCTAAGCCCCGCAAACTTGTCCAAAAGGATTGACGCAACAGTTGCGACAACAATCACCACAATGCTGCCTGGAATCTTCTTCACAAACTTTGACCAAACGAAAATGAATGTAAGACAGATTGCTGCCATGGCAAAGGCATACCAGTTTACGCTGGAGGCTGAACGGGCAAACGCTATCATCTTTGGCAAAAAGTCTCCCGGAAGCTTTGAATATTCCTCTCCCAAAATCATCATCGGGGTGGAAAAATCAGGGTGGAGACCAAAGAAATCACCAATCTGTCCTGAGGCAATGGTCACAGCAATACCGGCAGTAAATCCCGTGACGATAGTATATGGAATAAACTTAACAAGTCCACCAAGCTTGAAAACACCCAGCAGAATCAAGAAGATACCAGCCATGACAGTTGCAGTGGCAAGTCCACCAAGACCA
>JAZUEV010000623.1:0-5729 GCA_045640345.1 Treponema sp. | reverse complement strand
GCAATTTTTAGAGATGCCCTAAATTTTTTCAAAATAGTCATAACTGTCATGTGGTTCTGGATCTAATGTTGAGGTATAGAGTTCTTCAACTAAAAGATAGTCCGCATAATAATCTCCATCAGAATGTGCACCTGGCTTTGTGAATTTAAGAGTCATTGTGAACTCATTAGGAATATCATAGTCATCGGTTTCTGGATTATAGGCCATTTCCTCATAGATTATTGTGATTTCAAATACTGTATCAGTGAGTGTTTTGATTGTGATTTTTGACGCATACTCGCTTGACGCAAAATTTTGCGACATACCAAAAACATTAAAGTTTCCATTGTTAATATAAAGATGGGTTTCATCTTTGTATTGAGCCCAAGAACCTAACAACCATTCTGGAGTCTGTTTAAGAGGATGTTCCTTTTCAAGCAAATATGAATTAAGTTTTGTGCCGTCTGAATCAAGCTTTTCAAACAGAATACCGCTTTCTTCATTTGTGAACTTGTAAGTGAATGTACCACCGGCAGCCTTGTAGTCGAACTGGAAATAAAGGAGGCATCCCTTTACATTCGATGTGTTCTTTTTGTATGCAGACTGTGTGTAGTCGATTTTGTATCCACTGTCGCCCCATGAAAATTTCCCTTCCGAAACATTCAGCTCGGCATCCTTTGTTGTATTTCCCCAAATTCCATACATCCATGAAGGAGCCTTGTCAATGGTTGGCATACGGGAAAGAGTTAAAACATCTTCGTCAATCTGGACTGTAATATCAACGCCCTTTTTCTTGAATGTGTAGGTTTCGGTAGTAGCATCACCTACATCGAAACTAAATTCAGTGTCGCTGCCTTTGACATTTGAAACAGCATCAATCAATTCGTCGGAAGCCCAGTCGTATCCCATCATTGAGAATTTGTCTTTTTCGACTTCCACAGTAAAAATTCCAGATGGATCAATCCATGAACCCTGGAGCCAGGAAGGTGCGTTTTTGATGCTGTAGGATTCGTCCTCTCCATCAAACAAACCGTCGCAGGATGTTACCATAAACAGTGAAGCACATGCGGCTAGTATTGCCAAAAGTGTCTTTTTCATTTAATTTTCTCCTTAGATAGTGATAGAAATGCATATCCAGTAAAAGCTCCCGATTTTAGGCTGGATTATGACTTTGGTTTTAGGGGTTTTTCGGCACCAGCGAAGCTCGGTGCCGAAAAACCCCACCCTGTCAACCGATGTTTTCATCATAATATGAAAACCCCACCCTGTCGGCCGGGGTTTTCATTGACTCCAAAAAAAATCGAAAATTCACAAATATATAAAGTTCATAAAATGGAAAACTTAAAAAAATGTTAAAAATCTTCTATTAAATAGAGTGAATCTAGGGTACAGATAAGGGGACTTAGACAAAAGCGTTGTATGTATTTTGAGACTGTAAGAAGATACAACTGTCCTTTGAATGAGGTAAATTGTTGTTAAAATTAAAAGGTTTTCTCATTGAAAGTATAAAGTACTATAAAAAATCTATCAGCTTGATAATCTCGGACTTTATTTTTTCTTTGCTTTTGGTTTCTTCCTGCTCTGGAAAAAATTCCCTGGGATTTACATTAAGTGCCTTTGCGATTCTGATGATTGTCATAACCGAGGGCTTCTTTTTTCCGCTTTCCACATTTGCCAAAAAACTTTGGGAAAAATTAGCAATGTTTGCCAATTCCAATTGGGAAACGCCTTTCTCAATTCTGATTTCCTTGATGCGATTAATGACCTGTGCTAATTCGTCTTCATATTCCATGAAAGAAATTTAATATTCTTTAGAATATATTGCGATTCTTTATAGCGTATAAAAATCATATAAAATTACTCTATAGAGCGTAAAAACATAAAAAAAAGACAGCGTGAAAACTCACACTGTCCAAGAAAATTTTTTTTGATTTTGTTTATCAGGGGTAATTTCAAGTTTTAAAAATTGAATCCCTGGTTGAATTGTTATTGTGTTTATTTTTGAATTCTTTCAAATGGCTCAAGTCCATGCCATTTGGAGAGGGATTATTTTGTCACACGGATTCGATTTTGCTAACGCAAAATCATATAATTTTTTTAATAATTCAGCACTTTCATAAAAAGTTACCATCTTGCATCACTTTTTTAAAGAAAAATCGTTAGATTTTTCGAATCCGTGTGACATTAAATATGGAAACCTCTAAAAATTGCAACTTTTAGAGGTGCCCTTTATTAAATTCTTGTTTCTATCCAATCAAGAATTTTATTCCACACATCGTCCTTGCAATATTCTCGTAAAATTTCGTGTCCACCTCTTGGATAAGATTTGTAGCTTAAATCAGTGCAACCATTTTTCTGAAGGACTTTGATTATCCACATGACATGTTTTCCATATCCCGCCACTGGATCTGCGTCTCCCCAAATAAAAAGCATCGGAAGATTTTTTGGAACCTTTCGAATGTTTTTTGCTTTGTGATTGTGGACGCTGGCACTTTGAAGATCGTAGTAAAATCCAACTGTTCCTCCAAAGTAGCACCATTTGTCGGCAAGATATTTTTCAATAACGGATTTATCGGTGCACATCCAGTCAAGATTGCACTTGTGCTTTCCTTTCATCCTTGCAACATAAGTGTTGTTGATAAAGTTTTCCAAAAATCGTCCGTTGCGTTCACGACCAAATAGACTTAAAAATCCTGTGTACCAAGTTGCGCAAATATCGGCAAACTGTTTGCGACCGTTTGTTCCACATAGAATACAGCCGTCAACGGAATCTCCATGCTCCTGCATAAATCTCTGGGTCACAAAAGAACCAAAGGAATAGCTGAGGACAAAAATTTTTTTATCGGGAAACTGTTTTTTATTCAGCGTGACCATTTCATAGATATCTTCCATGGCAACAAAAAATCCATCTTTTTTTGCTATGACTCCAAATTTTCCACAACCCTTTTCGATGCTCCTCTGAGCTGTTTCTCCATGACCTCTCATATCAAAAGCACAGAAAGCAAATCCCTGGTTCACAAAAAATTCTGGAAGTTCGGTGTAGCGTCCACTGTATTCCAACATTCCGTGGACAAATTGGACGACCCCTTTTATCTCCCCGTCAGGAATATAGCGTTTTACATAAAGTTCAAAACCGTCTCTCGCTGTATAAAAAAAATCTTCTGTTCTCATTGTTTTCCTTTTTGTCGCTGTACTTGGTCAACGAATTTTGACAAGCAAAACTCGCATACTGTTAATTGAATGATTTAACTCCGTCTCCACTTTCGCAAGCAAAAAATCCGACCAAATCCTAAGGATTTGGTCAACGAGTTTTGACAGGCAAAACTCGCGGGACTGTTAATTGTTGAACTCCTTTACTCCGTCTCCACTTTCACATGCAAAGAAGCCGGCGTTGTAGCCTACAGTTTCTGTATATATCTTTTGGACATTGGTGATAAAATCATCGATACAATCTTTGTGGACCAATGCTATGGCGCATCCTCCGAATCCGGCTCCTGTCATTCTGGCTCCAAGGCATCCTTTTTGTTTCTGGGAAGTCTCTGCCAAAGTGTCCAACTCAATTCCTGTGACTTCGTAGTCTTCTTTCAATGATTTGTGGGAGGCGTCCAAAAGTTCACCCAGGGCTACAAGATTTTTTTCGTTCAAAACCTTTACGGCATCCTTTACCCTTTGGTTTTCATAGATACAATGCTTTGCCCTTTTAAGTAAGATTTCATCCTTGATTGCGTCCTTTGATTTTTCCCAATCCTCTGGAGTCAACTGGCAAAGGGCTGAAATCTTTAATCCACTGTCCTGCAAAATCTTCAGAGCCTCTTCACACTGTCCACGGCGCTCGTTGTATTTTGAATCAGCAAGTCGGCGAACTTTGTTGGTGTTCATAACCACAAACCTGTAGTCCCCCAAATCAAGTGGAGCATATTCATAATCCAAAGTGTCGCAGTTGAGTTTGACGGCAGTGTTCTTCTTTCCGACTGAAATTATGAACTGATCCATGATACCGCAGTTGACGTTCATAAATCTGTGTTCGCTCATCTGACCAAGCTTGGCGATTTCAACTCTGTCGATTCCAAATCCAAAAGTCTCGCTGACTGCATAGGCGAATCCACATTCCAAAGCAGATGATGAAGATATTCCACCACCGGCAGGGACGTTTGATGCCATAAGGATTTCAAATCCACAAGGGAAGGTGAATCCTTTTTCCTTAAGCTGAGATAAAATTCCGTTCAAATAATTTGCATACTGATTTTCTTCTTTATATGAAAAATTGTCGTTCACATCAAATTCAAAAGTCCCTGGGAACTGGATTGAATTGTAAATGATTTTGGTGTCGCTTCTTTTTCTGATTGCCACATAAAGGTATCGGTTGATGGCTGCTGGGAAAACCATTCCACCGTTATAGTCAATGTGCTCACCGATGATGTTGATTCTTGCTGGGGATGAAAAAATCTTCACGCTGCTTTCGTCCCCTCCGTAGATTTTCACAAAATCCTTTGGCAAATCCGCTGGATTGTAGTTTGTTGATGTAAGTGAATCGGAACTCATATAAACCTCTTTTGAAAACGTCCTTAATTTTAAGAGATTTTGGACAAGGGTATTTGCCTAAAATCATAATACATTGTAAAATATTATGGAAAGTCTTTCTAGTGTAGATTTTAAATTGGATAACTAATAAATTTAGAGGTTCAAAAAAATATATGGAAAAACAGGTCTATATAATTGGTCACAGGAATCCAGATACGGATGCCATTGTTGCCGCCACTGCTTATGCCAGGTTGAAGCAACTTTTGGGTAAAAAAGAATACATGGCTGTTAGGGCAGGGAATCTTGCTCCCCAGACTGAATATATTTTCAAGCGATTCAATGTGGAACCACCAGTCTATATCCCCGACATGCTGCCAAAGACCCAGTACTATATGAAGTCCAAGGTCAAGACTGTTGATAAAAATATGTCCCTTTGGGAAGCTGTTGAAAAAATGACCGACAGTGGTGTGGATGTTCTGCCAATTGTGGATGAAAATCAAAAATACATTGGACTTTTGAACTACAGTTCCTTTGCCCTGAAATCGATTAAGCTTTTGGATCCACGAAGGGACGGAATTTTTACGGCCAGCATCCATCTTATTGAAAAAACTTTGAATGCCACACCCATTGTTGAGTTTGATGCGGACCAGCAGTTTTCCTGTTCAATCATGGTTGGTGATGATGATGTGGAGACTTTCAAAAATCTCTTGAACGAACATTCCAGCGAGAATCTTATTGTCATTGCAGGGGACCGGGAAGATATCCAGCGTATCAGCATTGAGGCAAAAGTCAAGGCCCTGATTCTTACAAAAGATTATTCCATGAAAAAGGATTTGCACGAGCTGGCAAAAAAGAACAATGTATCCATTTTGATTGCCCATGATTCTACCATGGCCACCGCCACATTGATTGAGTATTCATCCCCGGTTAGTTCTGTTGCCGACAAGGATATTAGACCTGTTAGACCTTGGGACACTGTTCAAAAAATCCGTCCGCTTTTGGCCCAAAGTCCCAACCGATGTCTGCCTGTGGTGGATGAAAATGAAAAAGTTGTGGGGCTAATTTCGGAATCGGACTTGCTTAGGGATCCAAACATTGAAGTGATTTTGGTGGACCACAATGAACCGACCCAGGCCATTGAAGGATTGGAGCATTACATTATCCAGGAGATAATCGACCACCACAGAATCAACACATTCGCCACTCGATATCCAATCACCTTAATCAAC
>JAZUEV010000622.1:0-14667 GCA_045640345.1 Treponema sp. | reverse complement strand
AAGTGGCGAGACTATCAACGTTGAACTTACTGCTTTTTTCAATGAACGAATGTTGGATTTGACAGAAAAGACGGACACAGAATCAATAGTTATAATAGAATATTCATATCTGGGACAGAAAAAACGAAAAGAGATTTCCATGGTTGTGCCTGTTTATGGACGAAACTCCATGAGTTGGGATGACGACCGACGAGCTGCTGTTTTTGTTTCATCAAAAGATCCTGCCGCGCTTTGGTTTTCTAAGTATATTACATCTATTGTCCGCGATAATATCCGTTTGGGCGTGTCTCCCAATATCCAGTATGCCATGGGAATTTTTGAAACCTTGGACCAATTTGGAATCAATTATGTAGTCGATCCTGCATCGGCTTATTCGGATAATGTTGGTGGGTCATCGATTGATTTTTTGCAGTTTCCTTATCAAACTTTGACATATCGTGGAGGAGACTGTGACGACCTTTCAATTTTGGTTTGTTCACTTTTTGAAGCAGTTGGAATCAAATCTGGATTTATAACAATTCCGGGGCATATTTTTATGGCTTTTGATTCTGGAATGACATTTGAAGAAGCTGGTCAATCCATGATGAATACTGCCAATTTGATTGACTATAATGGAGAAGCGTGGGTTCCTCTTGAAATCACTTTGACGGATGAAGGATTTAATCGTGCTTGGAAAGTTGGTGCCCGTGAATGGAATAATGCGGTTGCTAACGGTACGGCTGATTTTTATCCAATGGAAGAAAACTGGAAACATTACCAACCTGTTAGCGTCCCTGGTGCCACTGCGAATTTTACTCTCCCAGATAAGGTGATTGTTTCTCGACTTTTTCAGCATAGCATGGATCAATGGATTACAAAAGAAATATCTCCAGTTGTTGCTCAATATAACGCTAGACTAGCCATGAATGATTCTGTTGAACTTAGGAACGAGTTGGGAATTCTTTATGGTCGATATGGTCTTTTTGTTGAAGCCGATGACCAATTCAAAAGAGCAAGACGTTCTGGATATTTGCCGTCTCTTTTGAATACTGCCAATGTTTATTTTGCCCGAAAACAGTTTAATATTGCTTTGGAATGGTACAAAAAAGTTTTGGAGCAGGATGAAAAAAATGAATTGGCGATTTTGGGTGTGGCTCGATGCAATTATGAATTGGAAAATTATGAGGAATGTGATGCCGCCTACGATTTGGTCCGAAACATGAATCCAGAATTAGCCGCAGAGTATCGATATTTAGGGTCCTTTGTGGAAACAGTTGGTCGTAGTTATTCACTTGCCGATCGTCTTTCATTAACAAAGTGGGATACTGGAGAGTCATTTTCTAAAATCTCCTATAATGATATTTCTGATTTTGATTCTCAAGAGTCTAATGAAGATGACAATGGTTTTATGATTTCCGATTTGATACCATCAACTGTTGCTTCTTATAGTGATGCCGGAACTCTTTTGTCGCAGCTTACTGATATGACTCAATCCTCTGCAATGCTTGTCCCTGATGCTGTTCAAGTGGATACAAAAACATATACCCATATTCCACAAGATCCTTATGCTTCGTTGGATGATTACACAACTTTGGTTCAGGAATTGCCTGGTCTTTTGGCTCAAATTCGTTTGCCAGAAATGACTTTTGAAAATACAGACCCAATTATGATTGGTGATTACCAATTGATTGCCAAAACAGAAACCCCTGAAACCTATGCCTCAACAACTATTCAGGAACTCCCGACAGCAAAAAAAGCCAATTCCGTCCCATCTTTCAGAGACACCTCATTGACCCTCGCCAGCAAAACCAAACCCCAATCGACTATCGTGGAAGAAAAGCCCCCAGTTGTTGCGACCGTTGAAACTAAGACCGACCAGCCTCAGACTGTTATCGAAGAAAAGACCCCTGTAGTTGCGACCGTTGAGGTAAAGACCGACCAGCCAACGACTGTTATCGAAGAAAAGACTCCAATAGTGACGACTGTTGATGTTAAGACCGATCTCCCACAGACTGTCGTGGAAGAAAAAATTCCAGTGGTTGCGACCGTCGAAGTTAAGAACGACACACCAAAGACTGTCATCGAAGAAAAAACTCCTGTAGTTGCGACTGTTGAGGTTAAGGATGATCTCCCACAGACTGTCGTAGAAGAAAAAACTCCTGTAGTGGCGACCGTTGAAGTTAAGAACGACCAGCCTCAGACTGTCATCGAAGAAAAGACTCCTGTGGTTGCGACCGTCGAAGTTAAGAACGACCAGCCTCAGACTGTCGTGGAAGAAAAGACCCCAATAGTTGCGACTGTCGAAGTAAAGGATGACCTCCCAACGACTGTCATCGAAGAAAAGACCCCAATAGTTGCGACTGTCGAAGTAAAGAACGACCAGCCTCAGACTGTCATCGAAGAAAAGACCCCTGTAGTGGCGACTGTCGAAGTTAAGACCGACACACCACAGACTGTCAAAGAAGAAAAGACCCCTGTAGTTGCGACTGTCGAAATAAAGACCGACCTCCCACAGACTGTCGTAGAAGAAAAGACCCCAGTAGTTGCGACTGTTGAAGTAAAGAACGACCAACCAACGACTGTCGTGGAAGAAAAGATCCCAGTGGTTGCTGTTTTAGATATTGATACTTCCGTTGATTTTTTGGAGGATTTTACGGAAGACAACACCGTGGAAATCACAATGGTCGATGAGGATGATTGGGATGACTTCGATTTCTTTGAATCTTTGATGAACCCTGTGGAAGACGACGACTTTGCGGAATCTGCTTTGGCAAAATATGAAATTGAAATTCAAAAAACTGAAATCAAAAAGAACAATAATCAGTTAATGTCAAACGATTTTGAAACATCAATTGCACTTGGACCAAAGTTGCCTGAAGAAAAGGATAAAATTGTTGAACGTGCGGCACCTCGTTATTCAGATCAACCATCTTCAAAATGGGTTCCAGAAGAAGTTTATTCAGCAAAGACCATCCCTGGCATGAAAACCTATGACGAAGAAATGTCTGGTTATGCCCAAAATAAAAACTGGTTGTATGAAGATGTCCCTGAACTTTTGTCCGATGATACCGAAGAAGCAATCGCCTTGGAAGTTTATAAGGAAGAGCAAAAATTAATCGAAGAACAAGAAAAGCAGGCCAAAGCAAATAGCACTCAATTTGGTGATTTTACTGGGGAATTAAATTTTGGTGAGGATTCAGAATTTGCAACTATCTTCGGATATTTGAATGAAACTGTTTTGGAAGAAATCCAGACCACAAGTATCGTAGATAAAATCAATCAGGAAACTGAAAAGAAACTCTTGGCGGAATATAATCGCAAAAACCAAATCAAAACGCTAAAGCCACAAATCGTTGAAGCAGAAAAAGTTGAAATTAAAAAAACTGTTGCAAAAACGACTGTGACTGAAAAAATAGTTGAAGAAAATTTGGTTGAAGCAGATAAGCTGGAGCAAATGATTGCAAAGGTTGATGAAAAACCTAAAATCGAAGTTCCAAAAATTGATGTAGAAATTCCATCCATAAATCAGGACGAAAAAAAATCTTCATTCAATTATGTGCCATTAGCAGCAGGTGGTGCAGGATTGTTTGGTCTGTTGATAATATTTATTTTGGTATTTGTAAAAAAAGATGATGACGATGATGAATCAAAAAATGATTCGGAGGTGAAGGTATGAAAAAATCTGTGAAAATTTTTACGCTTTTTATGGTGACTTTTTTTTCTGTTTTGTTTATTGGATGTGATTCATGGCTTCAAGGAAAAAACTTTTTTGATTCAGTAAGCGAAGAAGTCAAATATGCCAATGCAAAAGAAATCAGCGTGTTCGTTCGATATCCTGACCGAAACATGGGCGATGTAAGTCCCGATAAAAAATCGACACAAAAAGTGGATATACCTTTTACGATTACCGCAGTCGATAGCAATGCTTTTGGATTTTACAGATGGGCAGCTTTTTCGACAAAGGATTTTTCAACAGGAAGACAGTATAGCGATTTGACACTGGGTGATACGGAAGCTGATTTCATTGCAAAATATGGTGACAAAATGTTGCCGGACACAGAAGTTTTATTTGACGACCCATACAGCGCGGCTACAAAAGTAAAAATCATCAACGAACGAAACGATGTTTTTATCATGCCGATTTGTGTTGAAAGACCTTATGTGGTAAGCACAATCCCTTCCGACCGAGCAACCAATGTCGTAAAAAACTCAACCATTACTTTGGTTTTCTCTCGACCAATGAATGGAAGCATGATTGTAAATGACGATGGTGGATTGAACTCCGATTATATCCAGATAAGACGAAGAACTGGTAGTGGCGAAAGTATTCGATATTCTGATATATCTGATTATATTGGAAGTGTAAATGTTTCTATGTCAGGAAAAACAGTTTCACTTAAACTTTCTGACGACTGTACCTGGGAAAAACTTTCGGTCAATGTTTTGGTAAGCCGAGATTTGGAAGACGACCTTGGTTATACTATGGACAGCGATTATGAATTTGTATTCAGTGCTGGTTCCGATGAGGATGGAGTCCCGCCAACCGTTGAGGATGTAAAAATCGGTTATACAGAACTGAATGAGACAACGGATAGTGAAAGTAATTCAACAACATGGAAAAAGAATAGGGTAGGTAAGACTGCAAACATTTGGGCTTATGTTACAGATAAAACAAAGGCTGGTGAAATTGATGGTTCCGAGGCAAATGTCTATGAATTGTATTACGAAGCATCGAAGGGCAGTCTTAAACAGGAAGGTCAGCTTGGTTATGTAACTGGAGAAGATGATTATAATCCAGATGCAGCAAGTCAAGGATATGGAACTGGATTTAATATTGATTTGTCGGAATATGGAACAAGCGGCGACGGACTTTGGAGTGTAAAAATCTGGGCTACCGATACAGCTGGTAATGAAGGTGATAAAACAAAGAAGTATTATTTTGTTAGAGACACCCAAGCCCCTTCCGTTGGCAATGCATCAAAAATATCAGCATCTTCGACCAAGGCTCCTTATGGATGGTACAATAGCAAAACTCTTGGACAGATGCAGATTTCTGGAACAAATGAAATTGTAGACTCTCCATCAAATGTTCTCTATCGTTCAGAAAAAGTGTTCTGGAGATTCAGCGGTTCAAACGACACAACTGGCTATAAAGTAACAGACAAACAGTGGACAGAAGTTTCAAGTGTCCCAAAATCAATGGACGAATTGGGGGTCACTTTGTCTGGATCGGACGCAGATGATGACGGTTCTCTTCCATTATATGTTGTCTTTATGGATGATGTTGGAAATATGTCGGCGGCAAGCAAACTTGACAGTCTTAAGTTCGATGATGTGAAACCTGTTCTTCAACCAATGTTCTGGACAAATGCTGAAGGAACAAAAATCCTGTCATTGGCAAATTCTGGACTTTTGGAAAATCAGTATCTGAACATTCCGTTTACAGAATCTTTGTCGGGTGTAAAAATCATTACGGTTGACGTTAAAAGCGAGGATGGTTCTCAGACTGTGGCAAATCCATTGGCCGATTCGGGACTGGAATTGTATTATGTTCCAAACGGTTCAAGCTCAGCCACAAAACTTTCATCATCCGATTATGAAATCAGTGCGGACAAAAAGACAATCACCCTGACCAATGCAAAGAAGTCTGGAACATTGAGGATAAAAAATCTAAAAGTCCTGGAATCTGTTGGCGAAACAGATGTTACTTCAGTTGTTACCGTTACAATAAAGGACACAGCTTTGAACGAGGCTCTTGCAGGTGAAGTGACAATCGCTTGTGACAAAAACGCCCCTGTTATCAATAAAGCAGAGATTGTTGATTCTGAAGGCAACTGTTATATCAAGCAGCGTGTTTTGTTTGAGGATGCCACCGATAAAACTTATTGGTTGTCCCACAAGGTTATTGATGGAACTGGAAACGGTAAAGGCAATGCCACAAAAGTTCCGCTGAAGTTGACCATCAAGGAAACTGGAACCGGTGTGGAAACAATCAAATTCACTGGAGACATTGTTGCCCAATCTTCAACTGGAATTAAGGTGGGAACAAAAGTTTTGACAAAGGACACCGATTTTACAGTAAGCAGCGACGGAAGCACAATCACATTCCTTGATAGTTCCATCCCGGCGGTCAAGGGAACATCTGTTGAAGTCTATCTCACAAATCTCTATGCAAAAAAGATAAATGGTAATGACTCAGGTAATGCACTGAAGATTACAATTTCCGATTTTGCAAAGGGAGAAAATACAGATAGAAAAACAATCGACGGTCCTGCAAACACCCAGATTGAAAAAATCTACACGGATCCTTGGAAATCTGGAATCAATTCATCAACTCTCAAGGACAATGGTAAAAAGTCGGACGGAACTACAGCAGAACTTATAACCGCTGAATCAGGCTACACCAACAGTAAGCTTGTTGATTTGGTGGTTGAACTTGGAACCGAACAACCAGAAGCAGGAATTTCGGCCAGTGGAATTAACGCCATAAAGGTTTTGTCTGGAGCAAAATTTACGGACAAAACTACAGCCACATTGGTTGAGGGTGGAACAGTTGTTGCAAAAGAGTCCTTGGAAGATGGAGTTTTCACTTTTGTGCAGACTTTCTCAAAATCAAACAAAATCAAATTCTCCAATGTTGAACTTACGGCAACCAGCGATGGTCCTTGCTCGGTGGGTATTGCGTCAATTGATGTCTGTGGATGGGTGTCCGATACAAAATCAGCTTCCATAACTTTGGACACTCAAGCTCCATGGTGGGTAGGCGGAGAAAATAATCCAAAATCTGGCGTAGGACCTGCAGTATCACATCTTAGACACGAGAATGCTACTGATGTTTATCCACGCACATCATCTTATGGAGTGATAATCGATGAGACTGAAAAGAATAAAGATGGATTGAACATAAGATATTTCTATACAAAACATGGCAGGGAAGGACAGACAGGTTCATGGATTGCTTTGGCAACTTTGGCAAGGGATAATATCTGTTTGCAGGGATATAGGACTGGTGGTTGTACATATATTCTCTCTGGTGATGAATCTGCTGACAATGTTGTTGCCAAAGGAACACACGACAGTACAGACCTCCGAGGTGATGGATATGTGGTTGACGATAAAACAGTGTGCAACTTCCCTCAGTGGTTTGGTGAAGGAACTAGCTCAATTGTAATTGCCGATGCAGCGGGAAACTATTCTCTATCATGTACTGTTAAAGTTGTGGAAGACAAAAGTGGTCCTGCCGACAAATTGGGGTCTGGAAATACGGTTAATGATTTTATTGATTTCACATACAGCGATCCAACCAATGCAGACACAGAATTCTGGCAGGTTCTGACAAAGAAAACAGGCTCCAAATCATATACAAATGTGTTTGCCTATCACAATGGAAGTTCTGTTGCTGGAAAAAGGGCTCAGATTGATGTGGATCTTTCGGATTATCCAGAGGTGACAGCCACAAAAGACTCTGTTCCTATTGAATACTACTCAATCAGGGATATTGATCCTTTGGATGAAATTGGAAGTTCATCAGTGTCCTGGGGAAAATGGTTGAAGCTGAGCGACTATCTTAGTGCCGACAAAAAACTGACAGTCTATCCTTATCTTACAAATGATTTGGGAGAATGTTATCTTTATCTGAAAGATATGCTTGGAAATGTAAGTAAAGTACCAATCCGCACAAGGGAACACGCAGTTGAAAATGCCACAGAAAGTTGGGAAAGGGATGGTGATGTGGACAATCCTTGGCAGGGATGGAATGCCACAGGTGATATTTCCAAACCATCTTCAAAACCTGGAACCCTTGTTGGAAGAGGAAACTTCAACTATTACAACGACAGTGCATATACACTTTTCTCAGCCGCCGATACAGCGCATTGTATTTTGGGAAGCGATGCGTCAACAAAGAAAGGGGACTATTACGAAATAAATCCATCGTATAAAGAAAAAAATCAGTTCTCCCGTCGATTCAAGATTGTTTTGTCCAAGACTGAGCTTTCTTCAATGACAAAGGAGGAAGTTGACACTGGAAAATATAGCGACGATTCAGAAAATTGTCAGAACGGATATGTCACAAAATGGGTCTACGGTGCGGCTCGAAACAACTATAATGAATCATCATTGGAATATGTCCGAGTGGATTATCCAGAAAATCATACTGCTGATTATACATACATGTATATTGCTGTGGAAGATGGAGTTGGAAATTTTGATGTTGCACCAATGTCAGCAAATGGTGTCAATCGTTGGATTTATGATGGAAAAGGACCAAAAGTTTATTTGCTTGGTGATTCAGAAATCTTTACCCAGGGAGAAGGCGCTGATATCAGTAAGACCGACACATTGGGTCAGACTGTAATAACAGACTCAAATGTCCAGAAATTTATGTCCGACCACAAAGGAAAACATGTCTATGTGGAAGATTATGGTGTGAAATTCAGCTCTTGTACTGACGGCTCTGGAACATCAGCATCATTCACTGCAAAAAATACAAAACAGTCAGATTCAAAACGCGCTTTCTTTAACATCGGTGTGCAGGATGACAACGGTATTGATGGATGGGCTTATTCTTTGTCCAATACTTTGCCTAGTTCATGGAACACTGGAAGCATAGCAGTTGATTTCCCAATTGATTTGTTCAAGTCCGGTGATTATGTAAATGAACGACCAGAAAATGTGTATCTTTTTGTAAAAGACTATGTTGGAAATGTGACTCGCGCAAAAATCGGTGCAACAAAATGGTGTCCAGATAACAACTATCCAGGGGCAGGAAATTCGTCCAAGTCCAAAAAAGAATTCGGTGAATATGTAGTCAATTATACGCCGAATGAAGAAAAGTATTATAACACATCCACATTGAACATAATTGTTCCAAGCTCTGGAAAAGTCACTCTGAAAAAATCTGTTCTTGTGGACGAACTTAAGATTTATAATGATTCAGTGTTGCGTAAGGGAGATTCATATTCGGCTTCAACATATCCGTCAGAAATTGTTGGATTCTCTACATCCAAGGGACTTTACAGCAGTGCAACGGAAAATTTGGAGCTGGAGTTTACAGGTGATCCTGGTGAAGATGGATTTATTAGGAAAGATATTTATGTTTACGACAAGACTGGAAACTTCTTTACAGTTACATTGCTTGGTAAAAGGGATGAAACTAATCCGTCTGTTGGTAGCTTCTCTATCAAACTGAATAACGGTAACTCGGTTATGAACAGTACAGTCTATTATAACAGTGGTACAGTAAAGCCAAACACTTACTCCGATAGTGATTCAGGCATATATGGATACTACATTGATAGCAATTCCAATGGTTCTGTTGATAAAGTAGCTTATACCGAAGCATCTGTTGCTGATGCTTTCTCAATAAATTTGGATGAAGCCAATAAATCAGAGTTGTATCTGCATGTTATTGACTGGATGAGAAACGTAAAAAACATTCGACTTTCTTATTCTCCTGTTCCTTTTACGCCCTCCTATTACTATTGGTGCTACGATAATGAACCACCAAGTCCACCGGAATCTTTGGTCTTGGTTGATCAAACCCAGGGTACTTATGATTCAACATCAAAGACCATCACCTACGACAAAACATTATCAACCATTGATGTAACCCCAAGTTCATCTTCAACCGATGTAAAGGGCTACAACACGGACGGTTCAATAAATATCAGCAGTCCTTTGAGCATAAACTGTTCTGGCAACAGTGGTTCGGTAAATATTTATGCAATTGATTATGCTGGAAATGTAAGCACCCCTACTGTAGTCAAATATGTAGCAGCTGATGCCCACAGTTATGAAAAAGATTTACCAGCAACTGGATATGTAAAAAAAGGTTCGGTAAATTATTATAAGTCATATTCAGTGGGACTTAGGTATACAGGATTCATGGCTTTAAAGAAATGGGGAATTGGAACTTCAAACAGTACATCCTCACCGAATTTGATTGTTTCTTCCACAACAGACGGAACCCTTGATTTACCGATTACATTGGATTCTGCTACTTCATTGTACATCTATGTGGAAAGCGAGCGAAAAAAAGAAGTCGTACCTCTTGATGTTGGTGGCGTGAATAACTGGTGTTATGATGGAACTGCTCCAAGCAAACCAAGTGTAAGCATTACAAACGCAGATGGAAAATACACATCCAGTGGAAACAACTATGTATATTCCAGTGCAGCAAGTCCAAGCTTTGACTTTAGTTCAATGGATTCTGGTGTTGGACTTGGAGGATACTACTACACAATAGACGGTGGTGCTGAAAAGTCTGGAAGTTCTGCTGCCATAAGTGGTTCGGGAACACTTAAAGTTTATGCAAAGGATAAGCTGGGAAACAAAAGTTCAGAAACGACTGTCACTTATTCGGCAGTGAATGTTCCTGGTCTGACCTGCACAAGCTCCAATACAATTACAGAATTGGGTGGAACCTATCATTTTAACGATGAATCTGTTCCAAGCTACAGCATAACAATCAATGCCAACGGAAACGGAATCGATGTGACTTATGATTATGGATACACCATTGGAAGTTCCGACCCTGTGACATTGGGTTCAGATGAGAGCGCTGGTGTAAAAAACTTCAGTCTTTCAACCATAAAAGAGTCTCTTTCAACTGCTCAGGAAATAAAATTCTGGGTCAAGGAAAATATGTTTGGAGAAAAACCATCCGATAAAAGCATTGGAAGTTGGTGTTACGATAATGATGCCCCAACCAATATTGCATTGGTGAAAGTTTCAAGCTCAAAATTTAATGTCAAAAAGTCAGGTTCAACTGTCTACTATCCAAGTGGAGCAAGTGTGACTGTAAAAATCAGTGCCGAAGATGATAATTTGTGGTGCATTGGTGAAAGTTTCGGGGCAACATCAAATGTAAGTGGTGGAAGCGCAACATTATCTTTGACAAGCCCAAGCGGAAACAAGACTTTCTATGCCTTTGACAAAGCAAAAAACAAATCATCTGGAGTGACTTTGACTTTTGTTCCTGTGGCTGCACCAACCATAACAAGCACGCCTATTGATTCATCAACGCCAGCTTCAAGTTACGTAAAGACTTTTGGCGGTGTTTCATACTTCAAGGAGGGACTAAAATTCAAAGTCGAAGGAAATACCCCAGGTTCGTCGAATGGAATTGGCTATACATACAGTGGAACAAGTATTGCTGATAGCACTAGTCCAATCCTGACCATGCCAAACTTTACTACAGCAACTCCGGTGACTGTAACAGTTACGGACGAACTTGGTCAAAGTGCATCACTTTCGGTTGCCAACGGTGCAAAATGGAAAAAATATGTGGCTCCAACAGGTGGAACATTCGCTGGAACTGAGGATATTAACACTGATTATAATGACGATTCCTATGAAAGTACCACTTATACTTGTACATTGAATTTGGGAAATGTACCTCTTTCAAGCGCCACTCTTGATACAAATGGACTTACTGTTGTGTCTGGCAGTACATCTCAGACAAATCTGACTACTTCATCTGTGTCATTTACTGTTATTCTTGCGGATGAAAATGGTGATTTCAAAAAAAATGGAAAAATAACAGTGACCACACAATTTGGAGATACAGCTGTATACACCTATGGTTCTTCCGTAACTGGAGCAGTTGCAAATACTTTCGCAGGTTTCCATGGTGGAAAAATTGATACAAGCATTGCTGATTTGGGATTGGGAACAAAACCAGTTGCAAAAATTGATGCTGTTCAATATTTCACCACACTTCAGGCAGGAAAAATGTTTGTTCCAGAAGAATCCATGCCTAAAAACTTTGGAGAAAAAGTACGGGGCTTGGAAAATTCTGTGACACCAAAAACAGAGAAATCTGTAACTTCTACTGTCGATGATGGTTCTATAGATAGTGGTTGGGAGAAAATATCTGTTATTGAAGAGCCTGATTTGGACGATCATTTGTGGCGACCATCGCAAGATGCTGGAGAAGTTGTAGCAAAGGTGATGGATTCAACCGCAGTTTCTCAGTCGGTACAGATTTTTGAAGCAACTGACGCTGGACATGTTCCTGAACAAGTGACCAAAAATGAAAAAAAATCTTCATCGGTGGTCTGGATTGTTCTTTTGGGGGCATTTTTCTTGGGCGTAGCTGGATTTTTCAGGCAAAAAAGTACTAGGAATGCTAAAAATTCGGAAAAAAAACGCTGATAATTAAAAAAAAAGATAAAATTTTGGTTTAAAACCTTGATTAAATCTTTTATAACTGATAGAACAAAGTAGAGGGCAGGGTTTTTACGCTGTTTGTAACTTTTCTATTTATATAGCCGAAAGGCACAGGAGGTTCACTATGAACATGAAGAAATTATTTGCTTTGGCTTTGACTGCTGTTATTTCAGTCTGCGCAGTATTTGCTCAGAGTTTTGTAGTCAAATCTGTAAAGGGTACTGTTAAGTATGAATCAGAACCTAAGGTTTATAAGCCAGTTACAGTTGGTCAGTCACTTTCAGCAACTACAGTTGTAAATGTTGGTCTTAACTCAGAATTGATTATTGAGTTGAATGGCAATGAGTATAAGATTCCTTCAATGAAGAATGATAGCTTGGAAAAGTTGTTAAAAGTACCTTCAAAAGGGCTTAGCAAAGGTGGATCTGCAGCAGGTTCAGTTGGTAAGGATGCAAGCGCTGGTAATTCTGTAAGTACAGCTTCAAACCGTGCACAAGATTTGAAGAATGATGTTGACTGGGCTGATGACGAAGAAGAGGTTAAGTAATAATTGATTCGAGCCGATGAGGTTCACTCATTTTATAAAATCCAATCCCTTGGTGTTTTTCATCAAGGGATTTTTTGTTTTAACACTGCCGAAATTTCGATTCTTTTTAGAGAAGCCCTTTACTTTATGAAATTTGACAAATGGTCCACTAAATTTCCGTTTTGAATTAGAGATTGAGAAAAATCTACGAAGGACTTTTTTGTGTCAGGATTTTGTGAAGACATCAATAAATTAAAAATAGACTGTTCTTCATCCATTGTCTTGTCCACATTCGCCAAAGAATCTTCTGCTTCATAACAAGGCTCGTTTTTATGGGTTTGGTTATAAATCATCATGGCGTTTAAAAAATCATAAAAAGAATTTTGGCTATTGTTTTGGATAAAAAATTTTTCCATCAAATCCACGACGGCTCTAACTTTTATCAACTGAAATTCTTCATCCTGAACATAGGCGTTCCACAAAAATGGTTTTCCGCAAAGACAAGCTCTTGAAAAAGAATCTTCCCCTCGAATAAAATTAAAATCACATAAAGTCAACAAAGCATCCCAATTTTCTTGATTCAAATATGGAAGAGGAGTCAGTTCAAATGGTTTTCCGTGTTTTGTCCAAGCGTCCTCAAAAGATTTAAAACTTAATCCACTGGCGGCAAAAACATTCAATTTAAAATCACTGTTCAATTTTTTTTGTTCGGTCTGAAAACGTTTTAATGCGCAAACAAGATTTTCCATATTTTTGTCATAAGCAAAAACTGTGGCGTTAAAATAATTTTCAAATTTAAAAAAATCAAGACTGGTTTGAATTTTTTTTATGGCGATTTTTTTATCCATCAAATTTTCCATAAACTCCTTGTCCAAAACAAGTCCACCAGTTTTATTTGTAAAGCCCGGCATGAAATTAATTTTTTTGACCAAAGAAGATCTGGTTCCACTTTTTAATAAATGGAAATCCTCAGCCCAATCTTCAGCAGTTAAATATTCCACATTTAAAATCTGCACAACATCTTTTCTGTTTTTATCAAAAAGAATTTCATCCAACCACTCTGGTCGTCCACATTGGAAACACTCCAAAATCAATTGCACAGGATTTTCAGAAAAATATTTTTTGCAAGCATTTTCATCATTCCAATCAAGCACGTCCCAACTTTTGTATTTTTGATAAGGAACATTTTTTACATCGGGAGCCATTTTTCCAAAAGACAAAAGATTGCTCACAACGATTGAAATTTTATGCTCTGGATATTTTTGGCTGAGACTTCTTGCGAATCGATAAACAAAACCAATGTCGCCGTAATTGTCAACAACTTTACAAAGAAGTGTGATGTGCATTTATTCGACCTCCTCTTCCACAACTTTTATGGCATCCAAATATTGTCCCATATATTCCACAGGAATTTTGTTTTGCTGCAGGCGACTTTTGTCTGGACTCAAACGCAATGACAGGAATGTGTTTTTTTCTTTTTCCGATAGATTTTTTGGAACAGCATTGTTTTTTAAATGTCCACCACGGTCCGCACTGTTAAAAAATTTTTCCCAAGTGTTTCCGTCCATGCAAAGACTTTCTGTTTTTTTCCAACTGTTTCTAAATGCCGACAGAACATCAAAACTGTGTTCACTAATGTCGCCAAAATAAATCAGTTGCACACCACCAAACCATTGACAAAGTTTTAAACCGTTAACACCAAAGTCCGGAACAAAAATGCAAAGGACTCCATCAGACTCAGGAAAATTTTGAAAAACAGTTTCATCATTCACAATCAAAACGGTTGAAATATTTTTTAAAAAGTTTGTCTGATTTAAACTGATAAAATCATCTAGCGGCAAAGAAATTTCTTTTGGAATTAAGCGACCCAATTTAAGGGGACTTGTTTTTGAAAGAGATCTAAAACGAACAAAAAATGGTTTTGATTTTAAAGTCGTTGCATTATCATCCACACTTTCGATAATTGTTTGTGAATCTTTTTTTTCTGCAAG
>JAZUEV010000621.1:0-3773 GCA_045640345.1 Treponema sp. | reverse complement strand
AAAGAATCGGTGCCCAGGAAACACAAAAGTCTACAGTTGCTGTCGTGGAATCTGTTAAGGCTGTGAACGATTTGGCCCAGGAAGAAACCCGTGATGCTGAACTGGTCAGGGAATTTATGAAGACTGTTGTTTCTGCGTCCGAGTCCACCATGACCGCTGTTTCGGAAAGTTTTGGGGCCAGCGAAAATTTGAAGAATTCAATTCAGCAAGTGGAAAATTCTGCCCAGGACAACAAGACTTCCGTGGACACAATCCAGGTTCAGGTAAACAAATTTTCTGTGTAAGGCCGAAGATTTTTCCTTAAAACATCCCAGATAAAATAAAAAAAAACGGATGCTCATATCTAACGCTCTTCGCTTTTTTTTAGTGAACAGCGTCCGATATGAACAAAGACCTGTGCTAAAATTATGGGCTTGAAGGTGCTTTGTTGGAAAACTATGATTCTTCAATATGTCCTTGATTTATTTTCTCCAGAAGGATGGAGAGAAGAACATTATCATTGTGAAGAACTCCAAACGTCCTGCCAGCATGGCAAAACTGTAGAGCCATTTTACCGCTGTAGGTAGCCAACCAAAGTTGCAGGATGGTCCAAGGAGTCCGTATCCAGGTCCGATGTTTCCTACCATACTCAAGGCACCTGTGAAGGATGTCAGTATGTCCAATCCAAAAAGACAAGCCACAAAGGTCACTATGAATACCAACAAAAGATAGAAGAAGAAGAATGCTGTAACCGTCACGCCGATTTCATTTTTTCTTGGCTCTCCGTCGATTCTAAGTTTGAATACTCCTCTTGGATGCAAAAGTCTTAGGACCTCATTGTGTGCCATCTTTGAAAGTACAACCCATCGTATGACTTTAACGCCACCACCAGTTGATCCTGCGCATCCACCGATGAAGAAAAGTACAAATATGATAGCCTGGCTGGCATTCGACCAAGTGGTGAAATCATCTGTTGCAAATCCCGCTGTGCTGATTACCGACAAAGATTGGAATGAAGAATATCTGAGGGACTGGAAAAATCCGCCGTATCGACCCATCTCAAAAAACGCAATCAGGACGCTGGATATAAATACAAAACTCAGATAAACCTTCAGTTCTGAATTTTTTTTGATGCTTTTAAAGTCCCCTCGAATCATGCTGTAGTAAAGTGAAAAGTTGATTCCCGCAAGGAACATGAATGCAGTGATAATCCAATCCACCGCCGCTGAATTGAATCCACCGACACTGGCATTTCTGGTTGAAAATCCACCCGTACCCAATGTGGAAAGGGCATGGCACACCGATTCATAGAGACTCATTTTTCCCACAAGTTTCAAAAGTATTGCCTCGGCCACTGTCAATCCAAAATACATGAACCAAAGGATTTTTGCTGTCGTCGTTATTTTGGAAGTGAGTTTTCCTTTTTCAGGACCTGTTGTTTCTGCACGGATAAGCTGGAATCCTCCAACCCCTAGAAGTGGAAGAAGGGCGACGCTCAAGGCAACGATTCCCATTCCTCCAAGCCAGTGGGTTGTACATCTCCAAAGGTTTATGGAATATGTGTAAGGAATATCCTCAATTTCGCTAAGGATTGTGGAACCTGTGGTTGAAAATCCAGACATGCTTTCAAAAAAAGAGTCGGTAAAATCAGGAATCGCTCCGCTTAAAAAATAAGGAAGACAACCAAACAAGGCGCAAGCAATCCACGCCACTGCCACTACTACAAAACTTGATCTGGTGCTAAGTCTGTAGTTTCTGTTTCGACCGATTATGAAAAAAAATGCTCCCAGAATCAATGACAGGACCATGGGAATCAGGAAATAGGGAAGCACTCCCTTTTCACTATGGATTATGGCGCTGGTTATAGGCAAAACAAAAGTCATGCCGACTATGGCCACGATAAGAAAAACAATTCTAGTGATTACAAAGACCATTCCGGCCGGTTTATTCTTTTCCACTTATAAGCTCCAGAATTTTTTTATCCCCGGACTGAACAATAAATGAAACATGGTCGCCTACATTGAGGACTGTATTTCCGTTGGCGATTTCATATCTATTGGATCCAGGTTTTTGGGTAAGCATCATAAGGTAGACTCCAGGTTGTGAAATCTCTTTGAGTTCCTTTCCTATGCAGGGACTGTTTTGAGGAATGTCGCACTCGATAATCTCCAGTTCCCCTGTGGACACCGTATGGACTTCCTTGATGTTTTTGCCCCGAAGATGACTGACAATGGAATCGACAACCGTGTCCCTGATTGGAATAGCCACATCAACTCCCATCTTTTCCGCAATCTGGGTGAAAGCAGAATTGGTGATAAGGGCGACAGTCTTTTTAACTCCAAGCGCCTCAAAATAACTTGCCACCATAAGGTTAAGCTCATGGTTGTGGGTTGCGCAGATACACAAATCCATTTCGGTAAGTCTTTCTTCGTTGATAAAGTTTTCGTCCGTAACGTCTGCTGTAAAAACATTGGCGGATGAAAATCTTTCGGATGCAGTGTCGCATAAGTTTTTATCGCTATCGACAATAACGAATCTCTGGAAATCTTTTTTGACATTCTTCTTTTTGCTCAACAGTCGTGCAAGAAGGGAAGTCTTTTTTTCAGTCTTGTTGTCCCCTTCCTCCTGGTTGGTTCCTAAAAGTCTTTCCGTAACCAAAGTTCCGATTCTTCCGATACCAACCAAGGCCACTTTTTTGATGGCAGTCTTTTGTTCTCCGCAGAGCATTCTGATTTCATTAAGATGGTTCCTGTGGGCAAGGACACCGATTGTATATCCCGCTTTAAGTTCAGTGTCTCCGCTTGGGATGAATGAGCTTTCGTCTTTTTCAATGAATGTGACAATGAGTTTTTTGTCGCTGAGATTTCTGATGTCCCTTAAAAAAGCTCCGTCCAGTTTGCTGTCTGGCAAAATCTTTATGGAGGTCAATTCATATTCACCGTCCCCCAAAGGAATAACATCCGAAACTCCATGCTCCACCGACGTGACAATAGCTTGAGCCGCTTCCACATCTGGATTTATCATGTGGTCGATTCCGTAAAGTGAACGACTGTTCTGGGCAAAAGTCTCCGAATGTTTCTGCTTGGTCTTTTCCGTGTTGACATAGTATGAGTAGTTTCTGACCCTGGCGATTTTTGTCACATCAGGATAGATGGCATCGGCCAATGAACAGGTGATGATATTGATTTCATCGCTTTCGGTTACCGCCACCAAGGCATCTGCATCTTTTATTCCAGCTTCCTCAAGTGTGTCGATGTTGTTTCCGTCCCCTATCAAAACTGTAGTGTCCAGCAAATCTTCCAAACCTGTGGTGTGTTCGGGATTGTTGTCTATGATGGTTATATTGTTTCCTTTTTCGCTGAGCAGTCTTTTTGCCAACTGCACACCGGTAAATCCGGCTCCGACTATAATTATCTTCATATTTTTATTGTAGCATAAAACCATTTAAATTGTCGAGGTCTAAAAGAATTTATCAAATTTTCTTCTATATAAATAGATAATAAGGCGAATGTGGATTTTATAACGCAAGGCGTTCTTTATAGCGTCCATCCGATTGATTATAAAAAGACACTTGTGGGGTGCGTCCGTCATGCTGAATTTAGTTCAGCATCTCTTGATTCGTGCCGATGGTTTTTTTTCATTGACAGTCATGCTTGGTTGAATTAGAGATTTCTCCATTCCGTTCGCAAAGCTCTCTCCAGTCGAAATGACTGTTGTTCGGAATGACGCTGTGAATCAGTGCCATTAATTTAAGTGGTTGAAGAATTTGGTTAAGTGGTTGAAGAATTTGGTTA
>JAZUEV010000620.1:0-3086 GCA_045640345.1 Treponema sp. | reverse complement strand
ATCCAAAAGCAGTGATTCAGACTGAACTTTTCTGTGGATGTGGAATCAATATGGGTCCTGGACTTATGAGTTCATATTATATTGGAAAACCTATCACCGAAGATTTGAACTGGGAAAGAGAACTTCTTCAAAAGCTTATTGCGAAAAATAAATAGACATTTGATAAAAAAGGGAGTCTTTAAAAATTGCAATTTTTAGAGACAACTTTGAAAACTTTTAGGCATCTCAGCGTATTCATTTTTGAGGTGCCTATTGGTTTTGTGATTATAAAAAAAATTTAGAGAGGGTCTTTAGTATGGATATTGAAAAAATTGATGGTGTCGATTTTGAACGGATGTTGAAAGCTGGATTAAAAAATATTCACTCTCACGAAATTGAAGTCAACGACATGAATGTATTTCCAGTCCCAGACGGAGATACGGGAACAAATCTTCGGATGACATTGCAAAACGGTGTGGCCAATTCAAAATCAAATTCAAAACTTGGCGAATATTTGGCGAACATAAAAAAAGGAATGCTTCTTGGTGCCCGTGGAAATTCTGGAGTAATTCTTTCACAGTTTTTTTCAGGATTTGCGACTGTTCTTGAAAATGTTGATTCCGCTGATTCTTCACTTTTGGTAAAGGCTTTTGTCGCTTCATATAAATCTGCATACAAGTCGGTCATCAATCCAGTGGAGGGAACTGTTTTGACTGTTGCAAGGGAAGGTGCCGAAAAACTTCTTTCCCGAATTGAATCCCTCAAAAATATAAATGATGTTTTTGATTTGTACATCTCCCAAATGTCCGACTCACTTTTAAAGACCCCAGACCTTCTTCCAGTTTTAAAAGAATCTGGAGTTTTTGATAGCGGTGCCTGCGGATATATTTATATTATAAAAGGCATGCTTAAAGGTTTGCTCAACGAAGAAATTGATGATAAAAATCCGATGGAGGATTTGGATAGAATTGATAAAAAAAATAATCCAGACTCAAATATTTTGGACAGTTCCAAATTTAATCGGGACAGTAAATTTGAAGATGGATATTGCACTGAATTTATTTTGCAACTTTTAACTAATGAAAAATATGATCAGAATTTTTCAATCGATGATTTTATTGACAAATTGAAATCCCTGGGAGAATCTCTTGAGGCTTTCCAAACTGATGACAGAGTAAAAGTCCATATTCACACCCTGCGTCCTTCCTTGGTGATTGAATATGCCCAACGCTATGGAGAGTTTGTTGTTTTCAAGATGGAGAACATGCAGATTCAGCACAACGAACATGATTTCCAGATTCTGAAAAACTCAAAAAAAATTCCCCACAAAAAACAGGCCGTAATAGCGGTTGTGAATGGAGAAGGTCTAAAGGATTTGTACTCCAGTTTTGATTGCGATATAATTTTGGATGGTGGGGCGACTATGAATACTTCCGCGCAAGAATTTGTTGATGCCTTTGACCAGGTTGATGCCGAAAAAATTGTGGTTCTTCCGAACAATAAAAATATTTTCTTAGCAGCAAAACAAGCCGTCGAACTTTCAGGAAAAAACAATATTGAGATTATCGAAAGCGAAAATCCAGTTGAAGGATATTATGCTCTCGCCATGTCGCAGGTTGACGCAAGCACTGAAAACCAAATTGAAATAATGAAAACTGGAATTGAAAATGTGGATGTTCTGTCTGTGACTTTTGCCTCAAAATCCTATGCGCAGGAAAATACGAGATGTGAAAAAGATGATTTCATAGTCCTCCTCAATGGAAAACTTGTGGCAGGCGGAAAAGATTTTTGTCGAACAATTTCATCGGCAATAAGATCGCTTCCAGATTATAAATCAAAAGAAAATTGCATGATCGTGGTTGGAAAAAATGTGGACGACGAATTAACGGAAAATTTGATTTGCTCAATTGGAGAATTGTTGCCTGAGATTGAAATAAATGCAGTTGAGGGTGGACAAGAAATTTTCCAATTTATGATAGGATTTTAAAATGAAAATATTTTTGATTTGCCTTGCAATCTTTGTTTTTATAAATTTATTGGTTTTTGTTTTCCTATCTCCGTTTATTGTTTACAGGATTATTTTGGTAAGAACCAAGCCAAGCAAGTGGTCAAGGAAATGTTCCAATTTGAAAGACAGAGAACAGGTGACAATGTTTGAGCAAGGAATAAAATGGAACGAAGATTATAAGAATTGCGTTGAAGAAGTCAGAATTGAAAGCGCAGGATTTAAATTGGCTGCCCAATATTTTGATTTTGGTAAAAGACGTGCCGCCATAATAATTTCTGGTCGCAGCGAAAGTTCTTTGTACTGTTGCTATTTTGCGGAAGCCTACAGAAAACTGGGATACAATCTTTTGTTGATTGACAATAGGTCTCATGGATTGTCCGAGGGAAAATATAACAACACCGGTTTTACTGAATATGTTGATATTTTGGCGTGGTCAAAATTTTTGCATGACAAAAAAAATAATGAGTCTGTTATTTGTCATGGCATTTGCATAGGTGCCGCTACAGCTTTATATGCAATGGTTGATGAAAATTGTCCAGACTATGTTCAAGGACTTGTGGCGGATGGAATGTTTACAACTTTCAGGGAATCCTTTGATAATCATCTTAAAGAATTTCATCAGCTACGGTTTCCGACAACTTTAATGGTTATGTCTTTTATAAAAAAACACTCCGGAGTTGACGCATATCATTATGGACCGATTTCTGTAATTCAGGATTTAAAAAAGCCCATACTTTTTCTACATGGAAAAGAGGATAAGTTTTCTTTACCTGAAAACGCGTTGGAGCTTTATGAAAAATGTTGTGGGCCAAAAGAAATTGTGTGGTTTGAAAAAGGGAAACATTCGCATCTAAGAATAAATGCTCCAGAAAAATATGATGATTCCATTTGTGGTTTCATCAAAAAATATTTCGGATAAGGATATTGGGGGAGTCCAATAAATTCAGCATGACAGAACTTTTTGGACACCACCATTTTTTAGATGTTACTGAATAAATATCATTTTTGTCACCTCGACCGTAGTGGAGAAATCTATAAGTCATTGTGATATAGGAATTACAGATTTCTCGATTTTTCAAATATATCGGTCTCGTTGGAG
>JAZUEV010000619.1:0-1643 GCA_045640345.1 Treponema sp. | reverse complement strand
ATTCTGTTCTGCTGCAAAATTTCACGGCTTACATTCAAAGGCAAATCCTCGGAATCAATAACGCCACGAACAAAACGAAGATATGAAGGCAGAAGTTCCCTGTCATCATCTGTAATGAAAACTCTTTTCACATAAAGTTTGACCCCACTCTTGTAGTCAGCCTGATACATATCAAAAGGAGCGACCTGTGGAACATAGAAAAGGGTCGTATATTCCTGTGTACCTTCAGCATGGACATGGGTATACAAAAGTGGATCTGTTCCATCGTGGCTGATGGTCTTGTAGAAATCATTGTAATCCGCTTCCTTCAATTCACTCTTGTTTCTCTTCCAAAGAGCGCTGGCTGAGTTAACCTGGTCAATCTTATTCTCCGTACCTTCAGACTTTCCATCTTTGTCATACTTGTTCTGTGTATAATGGAGATAAATCGGGAAGGCGATGTGGTTTGAATACTTCTTGATAAGTTCATCTATCTTCCATCTTGAGGCATAATCCTTGCTGTCATCGTTCAAATGAATTTCAATAGCAGAACCAACAGTCTCGTTCTTATCAAAACCGTACTGCTTTGACACAGGGGAAGAAACGTCCAGTTCCTCAATCTCATAAGCATTTGTGCCATCGGAAGACCAATGCCATGCTTTACCGTCCCCACCAGCTTTTCTTGTGTAGACATCGATTTTGTTTGCAGCCATGAAAGCGCTATAGAAACCAACGCCGAACTGTCCAATCAAATCAGAATTTGGATTACCGCTGGCAGAAAGTTGTTCAATAAAAGCCTTTGTACCAGAACGAGCGATAGTACCCAGGTTGTCTCCCAAATCCTTTTCATCCATACCAATACCGCAATCCTGGATAGTCAGAATCTGCTTTGTGTCGTCGAAAGTAATATCAATACGTGGGTCAAAGGAAAGAGACTTATATGCGTCATTGCTGACTGTCAAATACTTAAGCTTATCCAAAGCGTCGGAAGCATTTGAAACAATCTCTCGCAAGAAGATATCCTTATTTGAATACATTGAGTGGATAATCAACTTGAGCAGCTGATTTACTTCAGTCTGGAACTGATATTTTGCCATTTTATTCCCTCTAAATATTTTTTTGGATTCTCAAAAACTAAAAATCCGATTTATTTCTATCTATATATAAATATATAAAATTATACCAAAAAGGCAAATTTTTTTTAAATAAATTTAAATTTTTTAATGGATTCCTAAAAATCGATGTTTTTAAAGATGTCCATAAATTTCAGATGTTCCAATCATGGATTCAACATTTTTTCAACCTTTGTATTTCCTCCACACTGGTTCCCGTGATTTTTGCCATATCTTCAACGGAAGTTCCAATCGAACAAAGATTTTTAACAATTTCCAAAAGCATATTCTCTTTTCCTTGCGAGATTCCCTGCTGATGACTCTTCTCAAGTTCTCTTTTTATATTTTGCTCCGATTTTTCCAGTTGGTTTCTGTCTTTCTCTAGTTCATTTAGTTGCATCTTCAATTCATTTTTTTGCTTCTCCAATTCACTTTTATCTTTCTCTAGTTCACTTTTATCTTTCTCTAGTTCACTTTTATTCTTTTCCAGTTCACTTTTATCTTTCTCTAGTTCACTTTTATCTTTCTCTAGTTCACTCTTATTCTTCTCCA
>JAZUEV010000618.1:0-2519 GCA_045640345.1 Treponema sp. | reverse complement strand
TCTGGCTCCAGCTCATCCTCCTTAACCACCTGCTCCCCATTGAAAAGAAGTCCGTTCACGATATCGGCGAACACATCGTTGTAGGATTCGAGGGTCTTTTCGCACACATCCTTCTCTGGCATTCTTCCTCCATTTTTTATTTTTTTCATCCCCTACTATATATATGTTCTTTAAAAGTCAAAAAACGTCCTGAATTTGACATAAATTTAAAAATCTTCTTGAGTTTTTATGTTTTTTTGTGAAACAAAAAATTGACACCCTTTGGTGGCAAAATAAAAACTCATCAGCAAGACATCGCAGATGGCTTGCGTAGATTTTTCGTTGACAATCCTAAATTTTAGTGTAAAATAGAATTAAGACAAATTTATAGGAGCACTCAATGAATTTTATTTTCTTAGGACCACCAGGAGCAGGCAAAGGAACATTGGCAGCACAGGTTGCTGAAGAATACAAGATTCCTCAGATTTCAACTGGAGATATTTTCCGCGAGAACATCAAAAACCAAACTGAATTGGGAAAAAAAGTCAAGGCTATCATGGATGCAGGTGGATTAGTTGGCGACGATGTAGTTCTTGAGATTGTCGGGGACAGGTTGAAGAAGGACGACTGCAAGAATGGATTCATCCTTGACGGTTTTCCTCGCACAATTCCACAGGCAGAAGCATTTGAAAAATTGGGCATCCCGGTTCAGGTCGTGAATTTTGAAGTGAACAACCAGCTCATCATCGACCGTCTTTCAAACCGCCGCGTATGTAAGGACTGCAAGGCCAACTACAATGTAAAGTTCCTCCCTCCAAAAGTGGAAGGAAAATGTGACAAGTGTGGTGGAGAACTTTTTACACGCGAAGACGACAAGCTTGAATCCATCACCCACCGTCTGGAAGTCTATCGCAAGGAAACGGAACCTCTCATCGACTTCTATCGCAAACTGAACAAGATGATCGACATCGACTCAGCACGCGACAGCAAAGAAGTCCTTGTTGATTTCAAAAAACTTTTTCCAGCAAAATAAATGACTTATAAAGAAGAGTCGAATCTCCCAAGGTTTGGCTCTTTTTTGTCCCAAAACTGTCCAAAAAAAATTTTGTTATCCATCAAGAGACCTACTTCGACGCAATCCGAATATCTTTTCAATTGTTTTTTTTTTGATTTTATGATATACTTATAGATATGGCAAAACCTAAGACAGAATTTTCAATCAACCAGAAGGTTGTGTACCCAAGTCAGGGTGTTGGAACCGTTACCGATGTTTTCAAAAAAGAATTCAACGGTGAAATGGTCTATTACTACAAGATTTTCATCCCAGTTTCGGAAATGACGGTCATGGTACCTGTGCAGAATTCCCATCTGTTGGGCATAAGGGCGATAGTCTCAAAAGAGGAAGCCCAGAAAGCTATCGACATGATTTCAGAGAATTTCGAACCTGCCACTTCGGACTGGAAATTGCGTTACCAAATCAACCTGGAGCTTTTGAAAAAAGGAAAAGTCGATGACATCACCCAGATTGTCAGAAGTCTTTACTACAGATCAAAAGTAAAGGAACTTCCAATCCAGGAAAGAAAATTGTACGAAAGCGCAAAAACATTGCTCAAGGACGAAATTTCAGAAGCCATGGGCATTGATCCAGAAGAAGTCGAAGCATTGCTCCACGAAAAACTTGAACCTCTGGGTCTCAAGCTGGACAAAAAGACAACTTCATATTTGGACGACGACGGTGAAGACTTCGAAGATGAGGAAGACGAAAAGTTCTCATCCAACAACGAAGATTCAGACGACGAAGACGAAGATTCAGATGACGAATAATCCATCCTTGGTTCTGGTGCTCCTGGCAGCCGGTTCTTCCACCCGATTGGGGACTGGAGAAAAAAAGGAGTACCTGAAACTTGGAAAAGGAACAGTCCTGTCGGCATCCCTTAAAGCTTTCTTAAATTACGAAAAATCAAAGGGGACTGCTTTTTCAAACATAATCATAACTCATCCCCAGGGACAAAAAGATTCTGCAATGGAAGCATTGAAGGTGGATGAGGATTTGTCCCAAACTGTTTTTTCTCGCATATCCTTTGTGGAAGGAGGAAGGACTCGACAGGAATCTGTTTATAACTCCCTGAAACAAGCCCAGACTTTGGTGGATGAAGAAAGTTTTGTCCTGATCCATGACAGCGCAAGGCCTTATGTGACCGAAAAAATCATAGGCGACGTGGTGGATTGGACCATAAAAAATGGTGCGGCCGTTCCAGCTATAGATGCGGTCGATACCTTAAAGGACAAAGGTGGTGGAGATTTTATTGAAAAACATTTAATCCGTAAAAATCTTGCCGCCGTCCAAACCCCTCAAGGATTCAAACTTTCATGTCTCTTGGAATGTCACAAAAAAGCATCCGAAGAAACAAAAGAGTTTACAGACGACAGTGAAATCTGGGACTCCTACCCTTCTTTGACTGGAGAAAAAAAAGTCAGGCTGGTGGAAGGGGACTCCCGCAACAAAAAGATTACCTACAGGGAAGATATTCCTGAAAAAA
>JAZUEV010000617.1:0-6971 GCA_045640345.1 Treponema sp. | reverse complement strand
CGTGATTGTCAGGGACGGAAAAATTGTGGACGAATATTTTAAGGACGGCTACAACAACGAAAGTTCCTTCACACTGCAATCTGTTTCAAAAAGTGTGACCAGTGCATTGATTGGAATCGCAATTGACCAGGGATACATTAAAAGTGTTGACGATTTAGCCAGCGACTATCTGGATGAACTGAACCACACAAAGTTTCCCCAGATGAAAAAAATCACCATAAGACAACTGTTAAATAACACATCAGGACTTTTGGGAACCGATTCAAGCATTTGGTACAAGTGGAGAACCAGCAACGATTGGGTTGAATACATTTTGTCCCGCCCCATGACCTATGCCCCTGGAAAAACTTTTGAATACTCCACAGGCAACACCCATCTTCTGGGAATCATTTTGGAAAGGGCCACAGGAAAAAAAATGATGGACTACGCCAATGAATTTCTGTTCAACAAGATTGGCATAAAAACAGCGTCCCTTGGTTTGGATCCAAAAGGCAACCCCGATGCAGGCAACGGTTTTTCCATGAGCTCCTATGACATGGCAAGATTTGGACTTCTGTATTTAAACAAAGGTCGATGGGAAGGAAAACAGATTGTACCAGAAAATTGGGTAAAGGAATCAACAGCACTTCAAGCCCGACGACCAAACGGCTCCCGCTACGGATTCCAATGGTGGCTCAGAAACTATGGTCGTGCAGGATATTTGGGATACAACGCACAAGGTCACGGCGGAGAATATATTTTTGTAGTCCCACAACAGGATTTGATAATAGTCTTCACCAGTTGGCACGAAGGAAATGTGGACTCCTATTTTTACAACGTGGACAAAATTGTAAACGCCACAAAATAAAGGACATCCCTAAAATTGCAATTTTTAGAGGAACCTATCCAATTGTCAATTTTTAGATTGTGTGTTATACTGATTTTATGAAGAACTTTTTTCGTAGGGCTTTGTTTATTGCCATTTTGATTTTTATGACCGCACCAATTTTTGCAAAAACCCAGTGTGAACTTGCAAATCTTTTCCATGTGGAAATCAATACCAGCAAACCAATTTCCGACGAACATCTTTCAATCATACATTACATCCTGTGCCACACCTATGAAGACAACATCCACAAAATGCGTGGGGAAAGTGAAAATCAGGTTTACTATAATCCGGAAACTGGACAGGAAGCAGTCTACGACAAAAACGGAAAACTTGTTCGCAACGACTACAACAGAGGTTCCTACAACTATGCAAAATACAGCGAACCTTTCAAAAAATTTTCTTTGGACATTCTTCCATGGCTCAAATGGGGCAACACCAGAGCAGACCCAACCACTTTTGGCGAGCGACTTTTCGCATACATCTGGGATTTGGACTACGGAATCCAGTCCTATATTTTTAATCAAAACAAAATCCCTCAAATCACATACAAAAGTTTGACCGAAGAAGAAAAACAGATTTGCCACCTTTTTGAACAGTTGATTTTTAACCCAGACTATGAAATCACTTTCGACAAATCCAACATGGAAAAACTTCGCACCGACGACAAATACTATTTTTCCTACCTGGACCAGATTTTTGAATTCATGGGCTATTAACCTCCACAACCAGATTTGCAATAAATCAACAGTCCACAAAAACAAAAGTCGTCCTAAATTACAAAAGTCCCCCCAACTAAAAGCGATGGCTTCCATTATAGCCCAAAACCAAATTCACAATTAAATCAACAGTCCTGGCATTGCAACAAAAAAGATAAAAAGCAAAAAACAAAAGTCGGAAGCTGTGTGAAAGTCCGAAAAGTCTCTGGAAGCGAAAAACCGAACACAAAAACATCTGCACAACCAAAACGAAAGACATTTTTGCTGGGAAGAGATTTTTCAAATTCAACAGTCCACAAAAACAAAAGTCGTCCTAAATTACAAAAGTCCCTCCAACTAAAAGCGATGGCTTCCATTATGGTCCCAACCAAATTCACAATAAAATCAACAGTCCTGGCATTGCAACAAAAAACAGACAAAAAAGCAAAAAACAAAAGTTGGAAATTATGTGCAGTCCGAAAAATCCCTGGAAGCGAAAAGCCGAACACAAAAACATCTGCACAAATCAAAACGAGGGACATTTTTGCTGGAAGATTTCCATTGGGAAGAGACTTTTCAAAATCAACAGTCCACAAAAACAAAAGTCGTCCTAAATTACAAAAGTCCCTCCAATTAAAAGCGATGGCTTCCATTATAGTCCAAAACCAGATTCACAATAAAATCAACAGTCCTGGCATTGCAACAAAAAAACAGACAAAAAAGCAAAAAACAAAAGTTGGAAATTATGTGCAGTCCGAAAAATCTCTGGAAGCGAAAAGCCGAACACAAAAACATCTGCACAAGCGAAGCGCGGAAGCCGTTTTTGGGGGTGGATTTTCGCTGGGAAGAGACTTTTCAAAATCAACAGACTCCCAAAAATCCAATTGCTTTTTTTCACACACCAATGTTTTTGCAATGCCCAACAGAATCCTTAATTGTAAATTTTTCCAATCTCTGCTATAATGGAAGAATGAACAAAGTGACATTAGTTGCCGGAAAAGACATGCCGGCTTGCACAAAATTTTCAGACGCGCTTGTACAGACTGGACGAAAAGTTGTAGCCTGTGGAAATTTGATTGAAGACCAGGACACAGAAGACCGTCAACAAAAAATGATGGACATGGCATCGGGAGTTTCAACCGTACAGTGGAACAGAGCCTCCCCCATTTCAGCACGCACATTGATTTTAAACTCCGAAAGCATCCACGGAGCATTGGACGAAGTGATTCTTTATTTTGATGAAGAACTTTACGCCTCCCGTGCAAACCAAGTGGACATACAGGAATGTTCAAGGGCATCCAGCGACATGATTTTGTCTTATCAATATCTTACATTGGAAGCACTCAACAGATTCAGAGCCAGAAAATCAGCAGAAAATCCAGGCACACTGATTTATCTTCTAAAGGAAGGTCCATCGGCGGCAGACGCTGTAAGAGCCCCATCCCTTAGAAACGGAGCATATTCCATAGCATCACCTGTTGTTGCAGCAGCGGCAACTGCATTCATGGCATTCTCTGAAAACATTGCAGCCATTTACGGAGATCTTCCATATTTAAATGTCTACATGATTCGTGGGGACAAATCCATGGACACAGTGGCAAGCGACGCATCCTTGGCAAAATGGTTGAGCTATTACATTGACAACAGTGAAGACCAAAAGTCAAAGAAAAATCTAAAGGCATCTCTGAACTGGATAAAGCCGGGCACAAAACTTCAGTCCGGTGGATTTTCACTTTTTGGCAAGGGACGATAATGGATCCAAGTTTTATTTCCTGCATGGATTTTAAGTTTGTAGGCGACTGTGCAATCAAGATTCTTTTGAGCATAGTCTGTGGATTTGTTCTTGGTGTTGAAAGAAAAAGCCGCAACCATGCTGTAGGAATCAGGACACTTATTTTGATTTGCGTGTCATCAGCATTGTTGTCCATTTTGTCAACCTACATCCCAACCATCTCACAAAAAAATGCAGACTCAACTCGAATCATCGCAGGTGTTGTAAGCGGCATTGGATTTTTGGGTGGTGGCGCCATCATGCGTCAGGGGATGAACATCAAAGGTCTAACATCCGCAGCAATAATTTGGACAGCCGCAGCATTGGGCTTGGCATTGGGAGCAGGACTTTACATACAATCGGTTTTGGTTCTGGTGGTGGTGGAATTGATTTTGGTTCTGATTGAAAAATTGGAGTTCAAATGGTTCCCGGCAGCAAAAACAAAATCTCTTCATCTGGTTTACGAAAACGTTCCGGTGGACACAGCAAAAATTCGACAGACCATTTTGGAAAGCGGAGTAAAAATCATCGACCTGAATTTGACCAGGGACATTTCACGACGCACATTGATTTTGCATTACTCCATCAAACTTTCGAGCCTTGAAAATTTTGAGCCACTTGTTCAACAACTTTCAAAGATTGGAGATCTGACGGAATTCTCCATGACGGACTAAGGACAAAAAATGGATTTAATACAAATCAGAAAGTATATAGAAGAAAACACAATTTTTACATTCAGTCGCAGTGGTGGAAACGGTGGACAAAATGTGAACAAGCTGAACACAAAAGTCCACGGCACTTTAGAGATTCTAAAAATCAAGGGACTGAACCAAGATGAACTTGCCCAGGTGCTAAAAAATCTGGACGGAAAAATCAACAAGGAAAATCTTTTGTGCATTGATGTGGACGATGAAAGATTTCAGGAAGTCAACAAAAAAATTGCATTGGACAGACTGGAAAGTTGGATTGTGAAAGCGGCATACATAAAACCAAAACGAAAAAAGACCAAGCCCACCGCAGCATCAAAAGAAAAAAGGTTGAACAACAAAAAAATCCAGAGTCTAAAAAAGAAAGACCGCAGCTGGAAAAACGAATTCTAAAATCAGGAAAAAAAAATGGAAACAATTTTTGGATTAATATTTTGTGTGGCAATGATTGCATTGATTTTTGTGACACGACAGATGAGAAAAAAACAGTGGCAAAAAATTTTGGAGCAGTACCAGGAAAAGGATTTTGCATACACCTTGGTTTTTGACCCCACAAAAGATGGAGTCGCTACAAAAAAAATTATTTTGAATACAGGCAGTCTGACAGATGATTTTTCTCAACAGGATTTGCTTGAAAAAAAATTTTGTGTAAGCGTAAAATCAAAAAATCAATTGGAAGAAAAGATTGATGTAACGGAATCATATTTTTGTGACATTGATGGAAATCCTTTGGACCAGCAAGACATGGACGGAGCAAGCCACATTGCACTGATTTTGGATCAGACAAAAGTTGTGACACCAATTTTTACGGACCCAGAAAATGGAAACAGAACTTGGAAAAAAGATTTTGACTTCACAATCACCCATCCAAAATTTCCAGAAGCCATGACAGTTTGCAGCGACTGGTTTTCACCTTTGGCACAAAAGTTCAGGGACATAAAATCAAATGGACAAATCAAGGGAAAATATTTTATTCCAGAAAACGCAAAGACAAAAAAAGATAATCAACTGTTTGTGTTTTTCATGGATCCAAAAAATTGTGTGGAAGATTTGAACATTGCATTGCTTTGCGAAAATGTGACAAGCTTGGTGGATGATGAAAAACAAAAAAATTTGGACGGAGCTTTTGTGTTGTGCTTTGGAAAATCAACTCCATGGACAAATGATGATTTGAAAGAATGTTCAAAACTGTTCAAGACTTTTATGAATCAGAACAAAAATATTTCAAAAGATAAAATCAATGTTCAGGGCAATGGACTTGAAGTGGCTGGACTTTTTGCAAAAAAAATAATTTAGATCAAAATCTTAGCAGAGGGAAAAATGGAATACAAAAATTGGTACGAGGATGACAAAATCACTTTTCATTATGAGACTCAGGTGAGTTTTAGCCAGGCTGACATAAACGGCAATTTTAGTTTGAACGAGCTTTTGAGAATCACTTCCGATGTGGCTGTGGAAGATTACAGACAGCAGGGACTTTCACGAGAATTTTTGAAGGAACATAACACGGCAATTCTTGTTTCAAGGGTCGCATTTCATTTTCATAAGATGCCCAGGGAAAATCAGCGAATCACTTTGGTGACTTGGGAAGAAAAACCGGAAGCATTACAATTGAAAAGGGCTTACAGAATTTTTTCTGAGGACGGAGAACTTTTGGTGGACGGTTTAAGCGCTTGGATTGTTGTAGATTTGGCACAAAGACGAATCACCCCCACAAAAAATTTTACTCTCCACGCTCCCAACGATTATCAAAAACAGGACGGTTGCATGAAGCCTGGAAAAATTGTTCTGCCGGAAAATTTGGTGGAAGTTGATTCAAGGAAGATTCGTTTTTCTGATTTGGATTCCAACGGCCACACAACAAATTCCAGATACGGGGCTTTTATTGCAGACACTTTGCCAGAGGGATTTTCAACCAACAATATAACTGATTTTAGAATCAATTATTCAAAGGAAGCCATGCTTGGTGAGGAAGTAAAAATTCTTTCAGCAGTTTCAGAAACAGATGAAAACAAAAAATTGACTCTGGCTGGAAAACTGGAGGGAGGAAATTCTTTTGAGGCGGAACTGTATTTCACAAAAGATTGATTTTTAGAAATTGATAAAAAAGTCATCCCGATTTTATTTCGAGATGACTCTTTTTTTTGAACTGAATTTTATTTTACCGGAACACCAAGCACATAAAGATTGTAATTATCCACAGCTTTTTGTCTATATCCTAAACTGATTTCTCCACAAAAAAATGAACCAAGCAAAGAACCAAGACAGGTCAATCCAGAAATAGTTTTTATCTGATCGCTGTAAGCCCAATCATCACCCCAAAGATTGTAGACAAGATTTACACCACAAGATGCAACTGCGAGTCCAAGAAGTGAATAGTCGGCAACTCGGAAACCTTTTTCTTTTTTCATTACAGATTCATTTCCCGGAACCGTCCACAAAATTTCGTTCAGATTTTTAAAGGACACTTTTTCTCCATCAACAAACTGATAATCATAAAGATTCCAAAATCCATCCTGATGAACCAGAGCCTTTGACGGATCATTTTGCAAAGACTCAATGTTAAAAGTCTGGACCATTGCAGAAAAAGTAAGTGCAACCAAAAGTGAAACTAAAGCAAAAATTTTTTTCATAAAACAAACTCCTGTTTTCTTTATACAAATATAACAAACTGTTTTAAGAAATTGTTAAAGATTTTTTTTAAATTTTATTTATGCAAGGCATTACTTTTTTAATGGAATTGGATAATGTAAATAGATTTTTCATGTAATTTAAATGACAAAGAATTTTTCAAAAATCATGTTGAAAAAAAAAATTAAAATTGATATTATCAAACCTAATTTGAAACCAAAAGCTAAATAATTAGCATATCAAGCTTTGGCTTGTTTTGGATTAGAAATTTCTGAAGCAGTTTTAAAAATATTAATAAA
>JAZUEV010000616.1:0-9932 GCA_045640345.1 Treponema sp. | reverse complement strand
TGATATAGTTATATTAAAGAGTTTTGTCGCAATTGTGACAAACACATTAATTAGGAACAAATCATACATACCAAAAACAGGAGGTAATTTGTATGAAAAAAATGTTGGTAGCAGGTATCGCTGCAGTTATGGCAGCATCATGCTTGTTCGTTGGTTGTGGTGAGAAGAAGGTAAACAACGCTTCCGCTTCTGAAGGAAAGGTTTTGAACATTTATGTTTGGAACGAAGAATTCCAGTCACGTGTTAAGGATTTCTACCCTGGATACGATTCTGCAACAGACATGATTGGCGATGTAAAGGTAAACTGGGTTATCACTCCTAATGCTGACAACGCTTATCAGATGAAGTTGGATCAGGTATTGGCTCAGCAGGGAACTGCAAAGGCTGATGACAAGGTTGATATCTTCCTCGTAGAAGCTGACTATGCTCTCAAGTACACAGATTCTCCATATGCAATGGATGTTAAGTCTGGTCTCGGATTCACAGATGCTGACCTCTCAAAGCAGTATCAGTACACAAAGGACATCATGACAGCTAACGGACAGCTCAAGGGTCTCACATGGCAGGCATGTCCAGCTGGTGTTATCTACCGCCGTTCAATTGCAAAGGCAATCTTGGGAACAGATGATCCAGATGAAGTACAGGCTGCTATCTCTAACTGGGCAGACTTCGATGCAGTTGCTGAAAAGGCAAAGTCAATGGGATACTACATGGTATCTGGATACGATGATGACTTCCGCGTATTCTCTGACAACGTAAAGACTCCATGGGTTGTAAACGGAAAGATTACAATCGATGATTCTATCCGTGAATGGGTAAAGCAGCAGAAGATTTACACAGACAAGGGTTACAACAACAAGGCTGGACTCTGGTCACAGGAACAGTGGGACGGAGCAAAGAAAGACGGAAAGGTTATGTGTTACTTCGGACCAGCTTGGTTCATCGACTTCTCTCTCCCTGCACAGGTTGGAGATGCTGAGACTGGTTCTTATGGTGACTGGGCATTCTGTAAGGGACCACAGGGCTACTCATGGGGTGGAACTTGGATCTGTGCAGCTGAAGGAACAGACAACAAGACATTGGTTAAGGACATCATGGCAAAGTTGACAACAGACGATGCTATCATGACAAGAATTGCTAAGGAAGCTAATGACTTCACAAACAACAAGAACGCTATGCAGGTTATCGCTGACAGCGACTATGCAAACGCATTCTTGGGTGGACAGAACCACATTCGCTTCTTCTTGAAGTCAGCTGAATCAATCGACAAGTCAAACATCTCTGCTTATGACCAGGGTATGAATGAAAAGTTGCAGGCTGCTATGCACGACTACTTCAACGGTGAAGTTGATGAAGCTACTGCATGGGAAAACTTCTACACAGCAATCGGTGAACTCTATCCAAACTTGGTTAGATAATTTAGCTTGATTAGCTAGAAGCCTAAATACCTCTGACGAAAGTTGGGGGTATGTGGGATAACAAAAACAGCAGACCAAATTGAAAAACGAAAGTCTGCTGTTTTTTTTTTCAAAAAATAACTGAAAGGTTATCATTAAAAGAAAAACAAGAGGATTGTATGTCTGCAAACAACGAAATTAAACCAAAAAAGAAGCATACAGTGCAATACGATAGATGGGGATACTTCTTCCTTGCACCTTTCTTCCTTATTTACATAGTTTTCTCGCTGATTCCATTGTTGATGACTTTTGTCAACACTTTTGTGGAACAGTACAATGTTGGACTCGAAGTTGAAGGTCCAAACTTTAAAGTTCCTACCTATTTCAAGGGACAGGAAAAATTCTACACAAACGACATCAAGGCTGCTCAGGATGCATTGAATGCAATTGCTGCTTCTGGCAATGTTGATGAAGCGTTTGCATCAAATGTAAAGTCAACCATTTTGGATACTGCCAACATGATGGATACCTCTAACAAGGCATTCAGCAAGGCTTATGACAAGATGGCAAAATCTTATGCTGGAAAACCTTCAAGAGAATTGACAGAAGCTACAAAGGCTCTTATGTCTGAAAGCAGATGGTCAATGAAGAAAGATACATTAAATCGTGTATCTGCAACCTTGGATGATTTGGCAACAAAGACTTCAACTGTCGATGCTGAATTTACTTCAAAGGTAAAGAGTAGTCTTTCCGCAGTTGCTATTCCAGTTCGTTTCAACAAGGCTTTTGATAGTTTGGCTGCAAAATATAAGGGTAAGCCAGCAAAGGATTTTGTTGAAGCAAGTAAAAACTTGGTTGGAAAAACAGAATGGGCTTTGGTTAAGAACTTCAGAGAAGTTTTTGCTTCAGACCTTCTCAAGTACGGTTGGAACACAGTTATTATGTGGGTCTTGGGATTCATTCCTCAGATTGTAGTTTCTTTGGTTCTCTCTGTTTGGTTTACAAATACAGAACTTAAGCTCAAGTTCCAGCAGTTCTTTAAAACAGTTATCTACATGCCTAACTTGATTATGGCATCTGCATTCGCAATGTTGTTCTTTACATTGTTCTCTGATGCAGGTCCAATCAATAGCATCTTCATAAAGCTTGGATGGATGAGCGCAGATGATCCTCTCCGCTATCTCCAGCACACTGGATGGACAAGAACATTGGTTGCCGCAATGAACTTCCTCATGTGGTACGGAAACACAACCATTCTTTTGATGGCTGGTATCATGGGTATTGATGAAAGTTTGTTTGAAGCTGCTCGTATCGATGGTGCATCACCAATTCAGGTATTCTTCAAGGTTACAATGCCTTTGTTGATGCCAATCTTCGTTTATGTATTCATTACATCAATGATTGGTGGTATCCAGATGTTCGATGTTCCACAGATTTTGACCAACGGTACAGGTCAGCCTGACAGAACTTCATTCACAATGATCATGTACTTGAACAACAACATGACAAGTAAGAACTACGGTCGTTCCGGTGCAATTTCTATTATTCTCTTTGCTGTGACAGGTATACTTAGTTCATTCGTATACAGATCAAACATGAAGCAGTATCAGGGAAAAGGGAGGTAATAAATAATGGATAACGTAGGTTACAAAAGTCAGGCAGCAAGCCTTACAGTAAGACGTACATTCTGTTATGTAGTCTTGGCAATTTTGGCATTTTTGTCACTCTTCCCATTCTTTGTTATGATCATCAACGCCACACGTTCTCATGCTCAGATTCAGAATGGATTCTCAGTACTTCCTGGTAGAAGCTTGGGAGAAAACTTTGGAAACTTGTTGGGAGCCTTTGATACAACCAAGGGTGACCATGGTCAGTGGGTAAAGGGTCTTAGCCAGGCTCTTAAAGAATCTATCACAGCAGAAGCAAACGTTCCAGTTATTCGTGCTTTGTTTAACTCTATCTTCGTTTCTGTTATGACAGCTGTATTGACAACATACTTCTCTACAATGACAGCTTATGGTATCTATATGTACCGCTTCAAGGGTAGAAAGTTTGCTTTCACATTCATCATGGCTGTTATGATGGTTCCTGCTCAGGTTTCTACACTTGGATTTATCAAGTTGATCACTTCTTTGAAGATGATGGATAACTTGGCAGCTTTGTTTATTCCTGCAATCGCAGCACCTGTTGTATTCTTCTATATGTATCAGGCTATGGAATCAACCTTGCCTTATTCAATTGTTGAAGCAGCTCGTGTTGACGGATGTAATGAATTCCGTACATTCAACACAATTGCTATTCCAATGATGAAGCCATCTATTGCTGTTCAGGCAATCTTCAGCTTCGTAAGTTCATGGAACAACTACTTCGTTCCTGCATTGGTAATCAGCACTGCAAAGAAAAAGACAATTCCAATTTTGATTGCTCAGTTGCGTTCAGCTGACTTCTCAAAGTTCAACTTGGGACAGGTTTACGTACAGATTTGTATCGCTATCGTTCCATTGATCATCATCTACTTGTTCCTCTCAAGAAGCATTGTTTCTGGAACAGCAGCTGGTGGTGTTAAGGAGTAGTCTTTAATAAAAACGGTTTAATTCTTGTTGCACTAAATTAATCCTTAAGTTTTTCGCCCTCTGATTTTTCAGGGGGTGTTTTTTTTGCAACAAAATTCATGGGCATTTCTAAAAATCTAGTAATCAAGAACTTATGAATTGTAGTTCAAGTTTTTTGCAATTTTTAGAAACTTTGATTTTTAAAATCAATGGCCTATATCGACTTTAAAAATTCAACGAAATGAGGTACAATAAAAATATGGAACAGTACAAGAAAGATTTTATTGATTTTATGGTTGAATGTAAGGTTTTGAAGTTTGGTTCTTTTACACTAAAGAGCGGACGAAAATCACCTTTTTTTATGAATGCTGGAGCTTATGTAACTGGCAACCAGTTGATGAAGCTGGGAGAATATTATGCTCAGTCTATCCATGAGAATTTTGGAGACGATTTTGATGTTCTCTTCGGACCTGCGTACAAAGGTATTCCTTTAAGTGTCGCGACTGTTATTGCCTACAGCAAGTTGTATGGAAAAGAGATTCGATATTGTTCAAATCGCAAAGAAGAAAAGGACCATGGTGCCGACAAAGGAAAACTTCTTGGAAGCGAAATCAAGGACGGCGACAGGGTAGTGATTATTGAGGATGTAACCACATCTGGAAAGTCTATTGAAGAAACTTATCCAATCGTAGTAGGACAGGGGTCTTCTCCAGATAAAATCACAGTTGTTGGCGAAATCGTCAGTCTGAATAGAATGGAAAAAGCCCTGGATTCGGACAAAAGTGCCTTGGACACAATCACCGAGAAATATGGATTCCCAGCAAAAGCAATCGTCTCCATGAAGGATGTTGTTGAATATTTGTACACACCTGGAAAAGATGGCGTAATCACCGATGAACTAAAAAAAGAAATCGATGCTTACTATGCTGAATGGGGTTCAAAATAATTTTAAGAAAGGGGATGTCCAATAAGTTTTGTAATGCTGAATTTATTTCAGTATCTACAGTTTGGAATGACGCTATTGACTCATGCTGATAGGGTTCATTCATTATGCTTTTTAGACAGCCCCTTTTTTTATGGGAAATTTGAAAAATGAAAAAACTTATTTTGATTTTTAGTTTACTTGTTTCTGGAATCTGTTTTGCCAAGGGAAACAAATATTCGAATGAACACTATAATGAACTTTTGCGATCAAAGAATTATGAAACCGTTCTTGAAGAATTAGGATCGGTCGATGAAAATTCTTCCGTGGAAGACTGTTTTTATATGGGGCTGACCTATTTTTACATGGAAAATGATTTGGAGGCTCAAAAATATTTAAAACTTGCGACTGAAAAGGATGACACTTTTTATGATGCCTTTGATTTTTTGGCGGGAAGTTATTATTATAATCAACAGTTCGAAGAGTCCTTACAGAATTATGAAAAATGTATAGCCCTCGATAAATCTGCTAGCAGACCTTACAAAATGCTTGGAGATATTTACTCGACGTTTGGAGATTTGCAGACGGCTTACAAAAATTATGAGAAATTCTATAAACTTAAAAAAGATTCCGAATCAACATATCTGATGGCCTATTGTTTGTACGAAATGGGCGACCTGAAAAAAGCGAAACATTATGTGGAAGAGTATTTGAAATATGACAGCGAATCCTATTCCATGCTGAACATAATGATTCTGATTCTTTATTCAACAGGCGACTATAAAAAAGTTAGCAAATATGAAGACCAATTGCGAGAACTCTGGAAAAATTCTGATGATGAATACATAACAGAAAAATCTTATTTCTATATCTACAGTTTTGATTACAAGGATTTTGAAATTGATGTATATGAAAAATTCGATTTGTCTGGATATTATTATAATCAGCTGGTTTGTAATGTGGTAAAAGATGGAAAGGTCGTAAAATCTGTTAATCTCGAATACGACGGCATAACAGAGGAATTGTCTGGAATTGCCTATTTTGTTGGTATAGATGAGATTGATACAAAAACTCATTATACAACATCCTTTGCGTTTTCAGAATATCCAAAGTTTGCTGATTTTATAAAGGCCGTAAAAATTGTTTTGGATGATGATTCAACGTGGGTTGCGTCAAGTTACATTTCAACAGATGAATAAAAAAAGGGGATGTCCAAAAAGTTCTGTCATGCTGAATTTATTAGTCTTCAGAATGACACTATGTGCTAAACTTATTGGACATCCAGTCTATACTTCCTTGACTACTTCAAATCCTTGAAGATAGCTTTTATCTGGTAGGCGAAGGAATACAAATCGTTGAAAAGCATGGAGTTTTCTGATGCACAACGGGCAAAGTTCTCCATTGTCTTCTGATTTTCTTTGTCGATAGCTTCAACAGAATTAACAACATCGTTGATTTCAGAAAGGTTGCGTTCAATGTAGTTACCAATATCACTAACAACAGTATTGTTTTCTGAATTGGTCTTAAGAGTGTCATTGAATTTTTCCAATGTTGAATCGGCTTCTGTGGCGAGTTTTGAAAGGTCGTTGGAATTCTGTACGGTTTCTTTTTCAAGACCAGCGATAGAGCGAGACAAATCTTCAACTTTTGCCTTGATTGTTTCGGAAGTCTTGTCTGTATCGTCTGACAGTTTCTTGACTTCGTTGGCGATGATTCGGAATCCCTTACCTGCAACACCAGCACGAGCAGCCTCGATGGAAGCGTTGAATGACAAAAGGTTTGTCTGTGATGAAATATTTTTGATAGAATCAACCAAGGTATTGATTTCTTTAATCTGTGTCAAAACGGTTTTGAACTGTTCGGCATATCTATGGTGTTCTCTTTCAATATTTTCAACAGATGTCCTAAGACGGTCGATTTCGGAATAGATTTCTCTTAGGCGACCATTGTTCTGCATGGCTGTGGTACTGATTTTTTTAGCTTCGTCTTCAATGGCGTGGCTTGTTTCAACCAAATGAGCCAAAACTTTCTGCTGGTTCTGGGAAGTATTGTTCTGAGAACTAGTATTTGAAAGATAGTTTTTAAGAAAGTCTGAACCCAAGGCATCTTTGCCCAAGTAGGTAATCAGGATATCAGCAATGTCGTTACCACTTTTGATTAAATCTTTGTTTTCCATATTAGTCCCCTATTACCAAAGAAACGAGAGTCTGATTACAATGTGCCCTACCAATCTGTTCACCGTAGCATGAGAATCCACAGAATGTTGGGAATGTGGCACGGTATTTGTTGATTATTGTGGACTTCAAATTTGCTCTATCAAAATACATGGTTCTTGTGATACAAGTCATAAGAAGTGTAAATTTTGGTGAAGGAATTTTTGATTTGATTCCGCTGCAAGTTTCATCTGCCTTCTTTGTTGCGTCACCAATGTGCATCATTTCAAGCTGTGTGTTTGGAGTGACACGGGCAAATGTGGTAATCTTTTTATCTGGAGTTATTCCAGCCAGAGCCACAATATGGATGCTTCCATTGATATAACGACCAAATGGATTTTCAAAGGTCATCTGTGCGGCCTTGGACTCATTTACGCCCAACTGTTCTGCATAAACTGTAGCTGCTGGACGACTGTTGAATGTATGAATCTCACGCTTCATTGTCTCGGACTTTGTAACATACAACTGTTTTCCGGTGCGCTCAAAGATATCTTCCTGACGAATATCGAACTTGCATCTGGTTTTGACAAAAAGCATTACCGCTCCGTCCTGTGTGACTTGACCGTTATAGCTTACAAAACTTTTTGCTGTATTGCCTGTATAACCAGCGGTAGCTCCAGCAAGTGGGAATTTCTCATTCTTGATGATAGCGAAGAAGTTTGAAAGGATTGTTTCTTCTGCATTGTAAACTGCGTTGGTAAATTCAATGGCGAAAGCATCTCTATGAGAATTTGAGTCCCCAATTCCAATTCCACATGCTCGCAATGCTAACTCTATATCATTTTTGTATGCGATTGGATATTTGCTTGCACAATCAATGAAAACACCTTTGCATTTTGTTCCTGCATCGTACATTGTGGTCAAAATTATGGTGCCTTCAACAAATCCTTGCTCAGAAAATTCTCCAGCGGTACTTGTTCCAATCACTTCTGAGTTTGGAAATCTATCTTTTATCTTCTTGGAGAGGGATTCAAAATCATAATCAATGGCGGCCATAAAAATTACAGCCTGGTAAGAGGATAAATCCCTTTTTAGCTTTCCGCATAATTCATTCACTGCCGAATCAACGTTTCTGACTTTTGTTGATACAACTTCCTGTTCCATTTACTTCTCCTTTGTCTTTGAGATTTTTGATTTCAGGAACTCTTAAAATCGTCTGTATCCTTTTTAAGGGACACTTTTGCAAATTTATCTTTCGTAGTAAATCAAAACATGACACGTTTAGGGCATCCAAAACTGAATGTTCTTGCGATTCTACTGATAAAAATGCTTTAAAACTGTAAAACTACCTCTTTCCCCAAATTATAAGTCAGGTATATGAAAAAAACAAGAGTTTTATTTGAAATTTAGAGAAATTTACTCTTAATTTTTGTGGGGTCACAGTTCGGAATCTGTACCCATAAAATCCCCTCGAAGTCGCTTGAATACAAGATTTGAAAAAAAATTTAAAAAAGTGTCACCTTAAAACCGCTCAAAAGTCCGAAAAACCGTAAATCTTGAAATTTTTTTATATTGACTAAAACCACTATCCCTAGTATAATAATATTACGATAACACTATATATAGTGTTAAATATATAAAAAAGGTGACAGATTAACCATATTTAGCAAATCTATAGTCCAAAAGCCAAAGTTTTTGGATTTTTTTATGGATAGAGTTATATAGAAATCTGTCCTCAAATATAAAAAATTGGAGTTCTAAGGTATGAAGATTATCAAACGAAGTGGCGCGGAAGTTGTTTTTGACAGAGAAAAAATCCAGTCTGCTATTTCCAAGGCAAACGCCCAGGTTGATGATTCTAAAAAACTTAGTGTCTCCCAGATAAATTCTATTGTCGATAACATTGAAAAACAGTGCGAGATGGAAGGACATGCTTTAAATGTTGAGGATATCCAGGATTTGGTAGAAACCGGCATCATGTCCAACGGAGCTTTCGAGGTGGCAAAACTTTATATCACCTATCGATTCCGCCATCAGTTGATGAGAAAGCAAAACACAACAGACCAGCAGATTATGAGTTTGTTGGAAGAAAATAACGAAGAAGTCAAACAGGAAAACTCCAATAAAAATCCAACTGTGGTTTCTGTTCAGCGTGATTATATGGCTGGAGAAGTTTCAAAGGATATCACCAAGAGATTTTTGCTGGATCCGACTATTTCCAAGGCACATGACGACGGGCTTATCCACTTCCATGATTCAGACTATTTTGCCCAGCACATGCACAATTGTGATTTGGTTAATCTTGAAGATATGCTCCAGAATGGAACAGTAATCAGCGGCACCAAAATCGATAGACCTCATTCATTTTCAACTGCTTGTAATATTGCTACACAGATTATTGCTCAGGTTGCAAGTTGCCAGTATGGTGGACAGAGTATTTCTTTGGCACACTTGGCTCCATTTGTAGATGTCAGTCGAAAGAAGATTCAGAAAGATGTCCGTGAAACAATGGAAACAATGGGCATGGAAATCACTGACGAGCAGTTCAACTATATGGTTGAAAGACGACTGCGTACAGAAATTACAAAGGGTGTTCAGATGATTCAGTATCAGGTAATCACATTGATGACTACCAATGGACAGGCACCTTTTGTAACTGTTTTTATGTATCTCAATGAAGCTAAATCTGATCAGGAAAAAGCTGACCTGGCTATTGTTATTGAAGAAGTTTTGAAACAGAGATACAAGGGTGTCAAAAACGAACAAGGGGCTTGGATTACACCTGCATTCCCAAAACTGATTTATGTTCTTGAACCAGATAATATAGAAGAAAATTCAAAGTTCTATTATTTGACAGAACTTGCGGCAAAATGTACAGCCCGTCGTATGGTTCCAGACTATATCTCCG
>JAZUEV010000615.1:0-1511 GCA_045640345.1 Treponema sp. | reverse complement strand
CACCGGAAGATGTGATAACCCAATACCAGTCTCCTTCCAAAGGTGTTCGACCGTTAGTTGGGGTTTCGCCTTTACCGATATAACAAGTCCTGATTATTTCACCCTGCCTCAATCGGTACACCTGTTTTGCAACACTTTTTGGTTCTTTTCTGATTGGAAGACCGTCCAAGACTGATACGGCATACTGCTTGTCAAACTGGACATGGGAAGAAGCAAGTTTTATGGCCTTGGATTTTGATTCTGGCTCCGTGATTTTCCACAATGGAACTTCCACTCGCTGGGTCTCATCAGGGGTTCCCACCAAATATGTCTTTGAGATGTTAGACTTCATATAAACCGGCACAACTTCTCCATCAGCAATCAAAGCTTCCGGGATATTCCATAAAACCACACTGTAACCGATTATTTCATTGGAGCAAGAAAAAAACAAGCTTGCCACAAAAGCGGTAAAAACACCCGCCACAATCTTCTTTAAAGTTTTCATACATTCCATTTTAACAGATTTTTAAATAATTGACAATCAGCCAACAAATTTCCTTATGGAAGGCCCGAAAAAGTTTGAATTACTGAAAAAGTTCGGCAGGCAAAAAATTGGACATCACCAAAGTCGCGATATTTTAAGCCATAAACTTTTTCAATAATCTTCGGCATCACTAAAACTGCAATTCTTAGGGACCACTTCTTGTTTTATTTAATTGGCGGCATCCTTCAGCACATGACCAAAGTTTTTCAGATAATCAACAAAACTGATGTAGGACAAGATTACGCAGACAATGAAAAATCCCGTTGGAATCCATTTAAGGAGTTCCACATTCAGACCAAATTTTTCAACCAATCCGCAACGAACCATGCCTTCCACGACCAAAGCCACAAAACAGCTTGCCACATAGAAAACAGTTTTCAATTTTCCACCTTTGCGGGCAGCGATTGCAGTACCACTTTTGGCGGCGACCATCCGTAAAAAGTTCTGACTAAATTCACGATACAGAATCAAAATAAACAGAACCGGATGCATATATCCACTAAAAACAAAACAAGTAAAAGTGCTTAAATGTAAAAAAACATCAGCAAATGGGTCAAACATTTTTCCAAAGTCGCTGACCTGATTGTGTTTTCTGGCAAAATGTCCATCCCAATAATCAGTCAATTCTGCCAAAGCCAAAAAAGGAATCAAAAAACAGATAGTGGCTACGGAAACAGGACTACCATTTGGAAGCTTAAGCCAGATTGGCAAAAAATATATCACAAAAAAAGCTGGAGCCGCAACAATACGGGCAAGTGTAAATTTATTTGACGTTCTCATATATTAAATATACTCCAAATTTTTTTATTTGGCAAATTTTTTTGAATTTCTTTATGAATATTTTTTGTCTAGTACATCGTTCTGCAATTAACATTTGGTTTAAAATATGCTATAATAAGCCCTATGGGACGACTACCAAAAGACGGAAAAATTACATTAACAGAAAGTGAAAAAGAAATCCTGTCAAGGATTCGGAGATCAAAGACAG
>JAZUEV010000614.1:0-2817 GCA_045640345.1 Treponema sp. | reverse complement strand
AGTTTCAGTTTTGCCACCAATGGGTGTCAATTTTTTGTTTCACAAAAAAACACTGAAACTCGTAGAAATATTAATTGATGCCTTTATTAAGAAAAAATCCGTCATTTCGACCGCAGTGGAGAAATCTCAGAGATGTCCGATAAAAATTTTACAACACTCGATTCAGAAACTTCCGTCATGCTGAATTTAGTTCAGCATCTTTTGAGCACAGTCCCATTTGGTTGATTTTGAGATCTCTCCACTCCACTTCGTTCCAGTCAAGATGACCCGCCCACTATGAGTGTCATTTGAATTTAATCGGTCCTTCCAAATTTAGCCATGTAAAAATATTGTGGTCATTAAGATTATCCAAAGGAATTTTGGTACTATAGTTTTGGAAACGGAAAATATTTTTATACAAAAAAATGGAGTCCCTAGAAATTCACAGCTTCCAGAGACTCCACAAATTATTTCAAAGTTGTCTCTAAAAATTGCAATTTTAGAGACTCCCTATTAGTTCAAAAAATTATTCGGCTGGCTTAAACTCGAATGTGATGTAGAGGGTTTCCATTTCCTGAAGCATTGCTGCATCCTTGTCCACGATGATTGGTCTCTTGCGGTCCAATTTTCCATCAAGACAACGAGCCTTGTCAGGATTGTTCTTTGCCCAGTCCATCTTTACCCATTCGTTGTAGATGTTGTAGCGTGTACAGATTCCGTCGTCGCTGCTGGTATATCCCTTTGAAGTTGGTGTGTAAGTCTTTCCGTTGACTTCAAAGCTCTTAAGCTCAATGCAGTATCCAGGGAACAAGATTTCACCATTTGAAATACCGATGGCACTAAATGCAAAGCTGCGTGCTGTCTTGAATTCTGTCTGGGTAAAGTCAAATCCAACTGTATATGTTCCAGGTCCTGTGATTTCCACATCCTGAGGAATCAATCCATCTGTCATGGAATCTGGGTTGTACTGGTCACCAACTGAATAAGAGAAGTTCCAGTCCTGGCTGTTGTACATCAACCAAGCGATAGACTTATCCTTTGCACCAACAAATTCATTGTTGCTCAAAAGTTCTGGTGCATTGTCCAAGCGGTCTTCAATTCTGTTGATGCAGATGTCTGCCCAATCATCTTCGTCCTGAGACTTCAATGAATCATAGCTGCGTGCCTTGTAGAAATCTGCCATCTCCTGGCTGCGGAATCCACTCTTGCGATCGAAGTGTCCCCATTCACCAATGTCCCAAAGCATTGGACAGAAGTTGTAGTAGTCACAGTTGTCCAAGAAGTTTTCAAGCCATTCAAGTGTGTTGTTCTTGACTGAACCGTCGCTCTTTGGAGGTACAGAATATTCACCGATGATTACGCCGTATCCATTTTCTGTAAAGTGGACTGCCATCTTTTCCATGTTGCTGTTCATTTCTGCAACTTCACGCTGGGTTCCCCAATGGTTGACGCTTGTTCCACCACAGTATCCCCAAGGTGTGTAGTAGTGAACGCTGATAAGAAGCTTGTCCTTTGCTGTGTCTGTTGGCATTACAAAACGAGCGTCGCAGGTTCTATCAATTTCTGTTCCGTATCCTGGAATCAAGAGGAAGCGGTTTTCATTGTTTCCACCGGTTGAGCGAATCAAATCAACAAAAGTCTGGTTGATTTTGTTGGCTGTCTCAAAACATTCATCCTCTGAAAGTGCGCCACTGTCTGGAACTGCCATAACATCGTTCAAGCGGCTACCGATTTCTTCATTTCCACCTTCAAAGATGACCTTTTCTGAATAGTTCTTGAATCGGTTGGCAAGCTGGGTCCACATGCTCTTGTAAAGTTCCCATGCGTCCTGGCGAGTCTGTTCTGTGTGTGAACCAAACATTCCCCACCAGTCACCGTCCCAGTGGTCGTTGAATACAACATAAAGTCCAGCGTCCAAAGCATAGTTGACAACTTCTTCCACACGGTCCAGATAATCTGTTCCGATTGTAAAGTTGCGATTCTTCCAGTCCATGGCATTTGTCCAGGCCACAGGAATACGGATGGAATCAAAACCGGCTGCCTTGTAAAGCTTCATCTGTTCTGCAGTTGTGACAGGCTGACCCCAGAATGTTTCGTACTCTTTTGGATCCTTTCCCAATCCCAAATCGTTTGCACCATAGGCTTCCAAAGTGTTTGCCAAGTTGATACCGTTGCCCATGAGCTTTGTAAGTTCCAGGCTGGTCAATTCTGCATTAAATGCCTGAGGCTCCTTTACAATCTTGCTTGCTGTGTTTGGAATTTTTGATTTACCGCAAGACACAAGTCCCAACGAAAGAACTGCCGCCACGGCTGTCAAAACCTTTGTTGAAAGTTTCATTTCATACTCCCGAAAAAAATTTCTTCTATTATATACAGTATATACAGATTCCACTGTCCCAAAAATCCAATTTTCTTTTGTTTTTTACTGTAATTTTTTAATCTGACAACCTCACAAATGAATGAACCAATCCTAACTGGTAAAAAAGAGATGCTGAAATGAATTCACCATGACAAATTTGCCATGTACAACTGTAAAAAATTCCAGCCACTTGTATTTGAAATCTCTCCACTCCACTTCGTTCCGGTCGAGATGACCCACCCACTATGCGTGTCATTTGAATTTAATCGGTCCATCCAAATTTAACTGTCCCCAAATAAGTAGCTGTAAATTTATAATCAATCTTTCCAAATTTAACAGGGCAATTTCGAGTTTTCAAGAATGAACCTCTGAATTACCACGTTATTCACTGTGCTAGAAATTTAAACGCAAGATTTTTCCTAAAAAACAAACGGATTTGTTCAGGTCTAACGACCTTCACTATAACCGATTAAAAATTC
>JAZUEV010000613.1:0-6397 GCA_045640345.1 Treponema sp. | reverse complement strand
CACCGGACAAAAGCTGTCTTGCAAGTTCTGAACCTATTGAACCACCTGCTCCCGTGATCAATACTCTTTTATTTTTCAGGTAGCTTAGACTTTCCTGCAGCGGAATCACGATTGGAGTTCGTCCCAAGATGTCCAATGGATTTATTTCTCTTGCCTGAACAAAATGCGCATCCCCGTTTATGACCTGGTTGATCGAAGGAAGAATTTTGATTCTCGAGAAATTTGATTTTCGGAGGCATGAATAGATTTGTTTTGTTCTTTCAACTGTGGCGGACGGAATCGCTATAATCGCTTGGTCGTTTCCATCTACGTCCAGATTTGGAGCAGCCTTTTCTATTGGACCCAGAACTTTTGCTCCACAAATTTCTTTTCCAATGATCTGTGGATCGTCGTCCAAAAATGCTGTGATTTTTTCAAAAATCTTTTTTCTTTTTATATCTTCTGCAATCATCTGACCAGCAAATCCGGCTCCAATGATATAAACCTTTGATTCTGTGTTGCTCATTTTTCCCCTCTATTATTTTATCGGAAACTGTGGATTTATTATAAAATGTCATATCATAAAATGCTTTGCCGCTGCAAAAAACTTTTTCGTTGCCTTCCATTTTTTTGTCGTGATTTTCTAAACTGATTTTTTTTCGTGCCGATTATAAGAAAGGCGGTCTTTTTTTTGGGACTGTGGATAAAAATTCAGGGGGAATTTTATGAACAAGATAAGACGTTTTTTTTCTTTGGCATGTGTCTTGTTGATTTCAGTCGTCAGTGCCAGTGCGTCGGTTATTTCTTTTCAGATTATCCAGCACGATCAATCTCAGGACGAGGTGAGGGAATCCTCCTATATAATCGAAAATGCTTTGTTCGACAATTTTTTTGATTATGGATATATCGCCACCAACAACCCAACGGTAACCACGTCAGGACCTGAGGATGATATGAAATGGTTCTCAAGAGCATTCATGGATGCCAGGACAGGGAAGTGTAATTATTTTGTTATCCTAACGATAGATTATAATGTGAAAGTCTCAAAAAATCCAAAGGGCAGCATACTTTCGAATATTGATTCCGTATCTTGGGAACTTTATGACACTTCCACATCTGCGAAGATTGGTTCTGGCGTAAGAAAAGTTGGAACCATATCTCCACAAAAAAATAATGAAAAAGGCATCAAAAGTTTTGCCGCGGAAATTGCAAGAGATATTTATGACATACTTTAAAAATAAAATTTTTTAGGCCTTGTCCTTTTTTAAATTTTGAATGTCATAAATGGAGAACTGTATGAATAAAAAAATAATCTGCTTGATTCTGCTATCCTTGTCATTGGGTTTACATATTTTTGCATCCCCTTCAAATTTTGTTGATGGATATTTGTCCTCTGCAAACTCTGGTCGTATGCCAAAGGGAATGTTCGCAAAAGCAAAGGGCTATCTTCCCGGTGACAATATTGATTTGACAGATTACGACAAGGGCATTACAGTTCAGCTTTTAAATATAGAGACTCTTGATTCTTCATCAGAAAACTTGATTGTCATTTCATCCGAAGCGGCACAGAAAATTGATTTGGAGATTGGAAAAAAATGTTATGTCCGACTTTCAAAAAGAAATGGATCTTATGACAATGCTTTCAGAGGAGCCGCGACCATTTCCTACACTGGCGAAAATTTTTCTATAGAAGAGACCAACAATAATTCTCAGAATTCTTATTACGATGATGATTTTTGGACTGACGATTTTTTGATGCACAAAAGTGATGTGGAACAACCGTCTCCTGCGGAAAGAGCGGAGGGGCTGGTCTATCCTCGTGACCAATATGATGAACTCAGGAATCCAAGTGGAAATAAATTTGATGATAAAAAAGATTCCCCTGTCCTTGATATGAAAAATGAAGAAGCCGTTGAGGAAGTGGACGACAAAAAAAATGACCAGGAAGATGATAACAAAAATCAGGATATAAAAAAGGAAGACCCAATTGAAGAGGTTGAAGAATCTGACGGATGGGTTCCTGAATATGAGGAAGTTGAAGAAGACGATTTGCCTGAAATCATCAACGACCCGGAAGACAAAAACAAAAAAGAGCCTGAAGAAAATTTACCGTCCGAGCCTCAAAAATCTACAGATGCCATTGTTCCGAACGACAATCCCGAAGAAGAACAGATTGATGATGAATTGGCTGACGACGATTTATCCGACGATGAATTGGCCGAAGATGGTTTGCCAAACGAAAATCCTCCAAGCCAAATAGAAGAAAGTCCAGAAACTGTTGAGCCAAAAGAAGAGCCTGGCGAAGAACCAATTGAAGATGAACTGGTTGAAGATGAATTAATAGAAGATGATTTTTTTGATGAAGAACCGTCGGAAGAAAATTTATCTGATGAAGAAAATCAAAACCATGAACCACTTGGCGATGAAGGAAGCAATGAAGAGGAAAATCCAATCGAAGATTTCGGGGAAGAGTATCCTGTAGAAAACTATGTTCCTGATTCAACTCCAGAAAAAATTGTTGATGATGAAATTCCTGAATCCGTTGATGATGAAGAAACTGTTGCTGAAGAAAATGAAGAACCTGCTGTAATTCCCAACGATAGCTTTGGTGAAGACGTTGATTCCATAGAACCTGGTCCCGATGCAGAAAACGATAATACCTCGGGCATTGAAGATGAATTCTTTGACGATGTTAATGAAGAAAATCCTGGTCCCGCTGAATATGAAATCCCTGAAGATTTGCCGGAAGATTTGGATGAATTGATTGAATCGGAAAATAATCCAAATGACGATGATAATGGATCAGAAATTTTTGAGGATGAAAATAGTTCTGAGGAAAATACATCTTCGGAAGAAAATATTGAAGATATTCCTGAATCTGTTTTTGAAAAAATTCCAGAGCTTTTGGAAAATGAGGAAGAAGAAATTCCTGAAGAAAAAGTCCCTGAATCTTTCTTTGCCGATGAATCAGAAAATGACAATCCTGTTCAAGAAATTGTGGAAGATGAAATTCCTGATTTGCCGGTTGATGAGATTGATGAAGCCGAAGAAGAACTTGTTGTGGATGAAAAATTTGACAGCGATGATGAGGACGGTGAATTCATAGAACCTGAAGAACCAGAGCCATCGGTGGATGAAAACAGGAATCCTTTGTCGGATGACGCTCGTGAAGATGTTTTGGAAAACGAACCAGAATCAATGGAAGAAGAAAACCCATCGTTGGATTCTTCTGATGAGGATGTGGAATCTAGTGAACCTGAATCTGAATCTGAAATTGAAAAAAATGAAGAACCAGTGACAGAAGACAATCAGGCATCTGACGGTGAGGAAGAAACAGAAGAATCTTTTGTAGAAGATGATAATTTGAATGAAGATGGGGCTTTGGAAGAAGAAGTCTATCCTGATGAAAACCGTCCTGCCCAGATGGACAACCTTGGTGAAGATGTTATTGAAAATGAACCAAGCTTGGACGAAAACAGAAATCCTGAATCAGATGTTGACGGTGAAAATGTATTGGATGTTGAACCGGAAGAAAATGAAGTCACCGAAGAATCAGTTGTGGAAGAAGAAGACACAGAAGATGTTTCCGATTCTGTTGATGATGAAGAAGAACCTCAGATTGAAGAAGAGCCGACCGAAGAAAATCCAGTGGCCGAAGAAAAGGAAATTGAAAATTCTGATGATGCCGATGAAAGTGAAGACAGGTTGGAAAACGAACGACCAATCCAAAATGACATGGCTGGTGAAAATGTAAAATCGGTTGAACCTGTTATTGATGATGTTTTGGATGAAGCCGTTGAACCAAACGAGGATGTTTCAGAAGAAGAGGTGGAAGAAAAAGATGAAAACCCACCAGCTGACAGCGAGAATGAAATTGTTGAGCCTGAAGAAGATGTAACAGAGGAAACAACAGTCGAAGAGAAAGACCCAAGCGAGGATTCATCTGGGGAAGCCGTTGAATCAAACGAGGATGTTTCGGAAGAAGAGGTGGAAGAAAAAGATGAAAACCCACCAGTTGACAGCGAAAATGAAACTGTTGAGCCAGAAGAAGATGTAATTGAGGAAAGTTCCGTCGAAGAGAAAGACCCAAGCGAAGATTCATCTGGGGAAGCCGTTGAATCAAACGAGGATGTTTCAGAAGAAGATGTTGAAGAAAAAGATGAAAACCCACCAGCTGACAGCGAGAATGAAACTGTGGAATCCAACGAGGATCTTCCAGAAATCAACGAATCTCAGATAGAAAATCCTGTGGAAGAAACTGACATTCCGATTGAAGATTCAACAGAAGAAAGCTCTGAGCCAGTTCAAGACCAGAAAGAAGAGACTGTTGAAAATACTGAGCCTGACATTGAAGAAATGCAGCGTCCAGCTGAAATGGATTTACCAGGAGAGAAAGTCAAATCCCATGAACCTGAGGTGGATGAAAATCGACCTGTCCAAAAGGATTATCTTGGTGAAGATGTTTCTAGTTCAGAACCAGAGCCGACACCTCCAGAAGATTCTATTGGTGAAGAAGTTGCCTACAACGAACCATTGCCTCCAGAGGATAAACTTGGTGAAGATGTTAAAAATTCAGAACCAATTCCATATCCTGACGAAGAAGGTGAAGACGTCGCTGAACATGAGGCCAACATTCCTGACGACAATGACGCTGAAAATGTCTTGTCCAATGAAGATGTGGTGGAAGACATCGTTCAACCGTCTGATACTCAAATTGATAGCGAAGAATCAGAAGAAACAAGTGATGGAACTTCTGATGAAGAGGTCATCGAAAATAAACCATTTGAAGAGCCTGTTGCAGACCTTAGCGCCGTTAGAGACCCAGACAGCTTTGATTCCCAAGATACAAATGAGAATCCAGGGACAGAAGAAAACGTTCCAGAAGATTCCGCCGATGAGACTGTTGATAATACAGAACCTGTCCAGGAAGAAACTGCTGTTGATGAAAACCGACAACCTTCGGAAGACGATGCCAAAGAAAATGTTGAATCAAATGAAATCCTTGAAGAATCCGTCCCAAGTGATTCCCAGGAAGAAAATGTTGAAACCACGGAGCCAACTGAAGAAGAGACTACGGTTGATGAGACCCAGCCTTCTGAAGATGACCTTGGTGAGACTGTTGATTCCAATGAACCGGAAACTGTTGAGGAAGATTCGTCCGAACCTGAAAAAGAAGAAATTTCAGAAGATGAAAACATTTCCGAAGAAACAGTTGAATCAGAAAATGTTGAATCAGAAAATGTTGAATCAGAAACCGCAGAAGTTCCAGAAGAACCTCAAACTGAAGTTGAAGTTCCAGAAGAAAAAACAGTGGATGATCTGTCCAAAGAAGAGACCGATATTGTGGAAACCACATCTACCGAAGAAAAACCTGTTGAACCTGTGGTTGAACAAAAGACGGGTCGCCTAGAAAAGAAGATCGTCAATGAGACAGATTTGGTTAAGGGCAAGTACTATATCCAGATCGCAACCATGGGCAACCGTGACAATATTGAAAAACTTTTGGAGCAGTACAGCCGTTATCCATTCGCCCTTGTTCCGACTGGTTCTACATACAAGATTCTTGTAGGTCCTTTGGGTCTCGATGAATACGGAAGCGTCCTTGAAAAGTTCAAGTCTTATGGCTATAAGGATGCCTTTGTCAAAAAAATAAAATAGTGCTGTCTGCCTTGGTTTCCTAGGACTGTTCAGCTTGCATCTTGATCCCTTTTGTGCTTCATACGCTCCGAGCATGAAAGGGATTTTTGTTTTTAAAATCGACCATTGGATACAGCATTACAGACAACTGTCCATTTAGTTATTTTCAGATGAAAAGCAGGATGTAGTTTTGATTGGAAGAGCCATTGCAATTTTTAGAGATTTAAATATTTTATAAGCACAACCTTTTGGTTTAAAACAGCGAAAAAAATAAACCCCGGTTCGTTGATTTTAGAACCAGGGTATGGAGGTGGGGGGAGTCGAACCCCCGTCCAAGCAGGCTAACCAGGTGCCTCTACAGGTTTATTGGGGCGAGGTAGTTGTCGGGAGACGGTAGCAACCCCAAAAGCGTCGCCTCCTTATTCCAGAAAAGGTCTGACAGCTAACCTGGACATTAACTATCACAAGTCCCTGTTTGTGACAGAATCGCTCGAAGTTAGGAACAGCACCACGAACGTTCCGGCTCAGCTACAATTAAGCAGCGAGAGCAACTGCGAAAGACTCGTCGTGTCTACGTTTTGCAGTTATTTTTTTCACCTGAATCGGAGACCAGATGAGAGCCTCACCTGCAACACAAGATCACTCCTGTCTGTCGAAACCTGTACACCCCCGTATATAAGGATAATTTAATGTTTTAATGTGGATTTGTCAAGAGTCATTGCGATGATGTCATCTATGTTGATTGCAGTACCATCTTCAAAGACAATGAGCCTTGAGTAGG
>JAZUEV010000612.1:0-3081 GCA_045640345.1 Treponema sp. | reverse complement strand
CCCTACCCCTTCCGAAGCCTCTTCCAGTCTGGGCTGGTTTGGTGATTTTCGCATACCTCACGACTTTTTTTGCTTTTTTTGTTCGAAATTTCCAGTTTTTCACTTGCTCCACATCTAATTCCTTATATTATAAAGAGTTATATTTTTCGCAAACCTCCACTGAAAACATGGGTTACAGACCATTTTCCCAGGTATGCGATTTTTCAAGCTTCACTGTAACTTTGTTCTATTATATCACAAATATATTACAAAATTATAAATCTGTCGTCAACTATTTGTTGAGTTCACCTCACCCTTTCCCAAAAATCAATTTGTCCTAAACCAAAATTTGTGTTTTTTCCTGCGTTGGCGATTTTGTTTAGTTCCAGCAGTTTTAATTCAAAATCTGTAAATCCTCCGAGCAATTTAAAATTACCAACAACTCCTCCCAGATTCATCACATCTTTTTGTCGCGCGGAATAATGTCTGAAATCTTTCCAATTTAAATTTGGATCCACAATTTTACATTCCGTTTTTGGCAACATAGGAAATTCGGTTTCATCTCCATACATCAAAAAAAGTGTTTTTGCCCTTCTCCACAATGCTCGAAAAAAATCAGCAGATGAAAAATCTTTTGTGTATTTTCCTTCAATCTTAAATCGCAATGGGGTTTTTAATTCAACCAAGATTTCGCCTTTCGATTTTTTTTCTGATTCATCAATTTTAAAAACAAAGGGACTACAGTTTTTTAATTCCATATCATTTTGTAAAATCGAATCATCTCCAACCAGGACATCATTGATTTTAAATTTCGTCCTTTCTTTGAACAGTCCCTCATCCCCAGCTTTATACATGGACGCATAAATATATGGAAGATATTTGCAACTATTTCCAAAAAGTGTAATCGTAAAGTCAAAATCAGTGTTGCTTTTGGTGCGAGAAACTTCCGAGTTTTGAGTTATAGAAAATGGATGGGAGACTCGATTTGTTCCATGCAACAGATTATTGTCGCTTTCAACTATGGATTCAAAAATCACGGAATACGCACAGTTTTTTTTATACAAACAATCTGGACACAAAGTTTTATGGGAGACGCAACACATATTTCTTAGGTTTTTCCCCAACACACTTCTAATCACAAACGGAAGATAATTGTCTGCCAAAACAGGTCTTTCAAATTCACAAAAAAAATGGATTGGTGTATAAAACAAGTCCAAAATCTTCTCCTATATAATAGATAAGGGCATCCCCAAAAATGATTTTAAAGACTCCCATAATCTTTATTATAACATATTCTTTTTGCTCTTCAAGAGAACTTCGAAAATTAAAAATCGGGAAAAATTCCCGACCGAATTTGGGATCTAAGTCCCAAGACATAATAAATTTTTTATGAAATAATGGTTTGACTTGAGTTGGGCATTGTGACCTGATTCTTGAAATTTATTATGGAAGGACAGTGTATGAGAAATCTAATCGGTAAAAGATTTGGTTTACTTTCTATCCTGCTGCTAACATTTGTTGCGGTAGGTGGACTTGCTTTTGCGGCAAAGGCACACAAACATACCTTTGAAAAAAACTGGACCAATGATGAAACAAATCACTGGCATATTGCAACCTGTGAACACACAACAGAGATTTCTGGAAAAGCAAAACATGATTATGAAACAGATAGGTATGGAAATATAAAATACACTTCCAACAATGATGCCACCTGTGACAAGGACGGAACCAAGAGTGCAAAATGTAAAACCTGTGGTTATGTTCAAACTGTAACAGATGAAGGAAGTGCAAAAGGACACAAGTCTGATGCCGGTACAATTACAAAAAGCTGCAACAACAAAAGTCGAGGGAGAGAAAATATATAAATGTAGCGTCTGTGGAGAAACTCTAAAGACGGAGATATTGCCAAAACTTTATGCCTTCCACGAGACAGTAGAAAAAGTGGATACAGTTACAATCAATGGAACTGTTTATGACATTGTTACCTTTGGTGATTATCCTCAAAGTGAAATAAAATATTATGTAACTGTTGATGAAAACCAGAAGCTTGTAATGGGTAGATTCACATATTATCTTGGAAGCGACAGCTGCTATTATGTAAAAGAAAAGTCTTCAGATTCTTTTTCACGTAATTATACCTATTACAAAGTCGAACCAATTCGCTAGCGTGTTGTAACAAAAAACTACAATGGCACAAAGAAGGCTTTACTGGTTGCAGAAAATATAATCGACGCTATGACCTATTATGGAGATTATGATGAATACGGTAATTGGCTGAATGGATTTCCACGAACAGCAAAAGGAAAGACAATTAAAAAAACAAACTATGCTCATAGTCAAGCGAGAGCTTTTTTAAACGGACTTTCTTTTGGTTATGGTCAGAACGAGTTTGGAAGTGAAACGGTTAACAAAAAATGGGAAAACAAGGGATTCCTCCAAAGTGCTTTTACTTCCGCAGCTCAAGGAAAGATTGCAGTAACAACAGTTGATAATAGTGCAGCATCTGCAGGTACTTTATATTATAACAATAGAGCTTTGTGCGAAAATACAAAAGATAAAGTTTTCTTATTAAGTGGAAAGGAAGTTTCTACTGTTGAATATGGATTTCCTAAAGCTGATAAAAATGGATCTACCAGAATCAGAAATTTAACAGGCTATGCTAAGTCAAATTTTAAGGATTGGAATGGAATGAATTATTATTGGTGGCTTAGAACTCCTGAAGATGATGAATGGATATATGCTGTAGGACAAGGGTATTCTGATGCCAATTAGAATGGAGGTATCAATAATATTGGTACTGCTTGGACCAACGTCGGCATCGTCCCAGCATTAACAATTTCTTACTAATTCACCCATAAAAGATTACGACTGTCCCAGGAATTTCTTGGTGCAGTTTTTTATAGTTGGTGAGTTTTGAAATAAACCTCATAAGCATACAACGCATACGACAATTCCTTTTATTAACAGTCACATTCTTTCCATCAGAAATTTTGGAAAAACCTTACGTCACACATATTTGGGGACTGGTTGATGGTCTTGCTGTGCCGATTGAGCTAGTCGAAATCAAACAGCTAAAAACAAAAGTTTGAATTTACGTCTGTT
>JAZUEV010000611.1:0-1745 GCA_045640345.1 Treponema sp. | reverse complement strand
TCGAGCGGATCACAAAATATATAGCCGAGGTAAATAAAAATCCCGTAGTTCCAAACTGGACTTATAAAATGGACGAGACAATCATTCTGTAGGTTATTTTAAAAACGATGTACTAGGCTTTTGTCGAAGACCGATGAAAATATTCAGGAAATCAAAAATACTGGTTTTTTCAAGCGAATTAGAGAGCTTTTCACAAAAAATAAAAAAAACGATGTTGATGTGACCAAGACACCGGTAGTTCATCAGACGATGGTAGTGCAATCTTCTGATGTTTCAAAAGAGGAGTTCTTTGCACTTCAAGAATTTGCCCGACAGTCGTTGGAGGTTTTGAACGAAAGAAATCTTTTGACTGCCGATGCATTGATAACTGTCAAAAATAACCTCAATACTTTAGATGTAAAACAACAGGAAATAAAAGAAGCTGTAATTGTCATGGCAAAAAAAGTTTCGGACAGATTTAACAGACTTGAAAATCGGTTGGATGAGTTGGAGAATGCACATAATCTTTTGGTATGGCTGACAGGAATTGATTTTGACGAGGAATACAAAAAACTTCCAGAAACAATTAGATTTTTGAAAGTGATAAGAGACTTTTACAACAGAAAGAAGACCGATTACAGCAGGGAGCATCTGCTTTTAATTCGTAAAGCTATGGACAGTGTTGGGCTTGATTACAGGAAAGAAATATCTCTCGGAAATTTTGTTGATATGCTTGTTGATGAGCTTCAGGATTTTGATGAAGGAAAATATCTTGAAATCACTAAAATAAATCTAGGTGGAAATTGTCTTTTGAGTGCGGACGAACTCTCTGACCTTCTTGCGGTTCCCAGTTTTGCGGCTGTTACCCAGATGACCGAAAGCAAAAATAAATTAAAGGACACAATTTTGCTTTTGGAAAAGGAATACAATCTGCCATACAGCGAGGCTTTGAAAAAATCCATAAAAAATGACATAGCAATGAAAAATGGAATAGACATGAATGTAAAAATGACCATGGGGGATTTGGGCGTTGAGCTTCTGTCTTGCTATTCTGCCATTCCTGATTTGGTGGAGGACTTAAAACCGAAGACCTGTAAACAATGTGGAAAAGAAATAAAGTTTGTTGAATTTAAGGTTTGTCCTTTTTGTGGAGCAGATTGGCGAACTGGAAAAATTGGGTGAAATGGCAGATTTTCCTGCTTAGCAATATATAAAACTATAGGAGCGTAAAAATGAAGGTATGTCCAGTATGTAACTTGGAGTATGCAGACAGTGAAAGTTTTTGCAAAGTTGATGGAGCAAAACTTTGTGTGAAGGAATACATGATGTGTCCCAAATGTGGTGAAACATATCCTATGGATGCAGGGTTTTGTGTCTCGTGTGGAGTCAAGCTTATTAGTTCTAATGCAAAAAAGAAATGTCCAAAGTGCGGCAAAGAATTGCCAATGAATGCGGAATTTTGTATATCCTGTGGTGCAAGTACCGATACAAGAAAACTTACTTTCCATCCTGTTTATTCAAATCTGTTTGAGATGGTGAAAATTCCGAATAAGGATTTTGAGATTGGCAAAACTCAGGTCACGCAGGAACTCTATGAAGCTGTTATGGGAGAAAATCCTAGTTACTTTCCAGGACCAAGACATCCTGTGGAATGTGTAAGCTGGTATGAGGCCTTATATTTCTGCAATAAATTGAGCGTTGAAATGGGCTTGACACCTGTTTACTCGGTGAATGGTGAGACTGATGTTAGTAAGTGGAATTTTAAG
>JAZUEV010000610.1:0-1501 GCA_045640345.1 Treponema sp. | reverse complement strand
CTAAGACCGCTTGGCCTCCGACTTTGGACGTCATCTTTTGAATACGGTGGATTTATAAGAGTGAGGAGGGGTGCGCCCCCTTCCCCATTCTTTCTTTTTTCAGGAGGAAGAATCCATGAACACAATACAAAGCGGTTCAATTGGATCGACGGCAACGGATGGCCATTTCTTCCACAACGCCAACATCAAAAAAACACAGCAGGAATTGGCTCCAGCCAGCGCTGCGGAAGTATCACAGTACCTTGAAAAGAATCTGCAGGATGTAAACGAGACTGTCAAACATCTCCAGAGCATTTCAAAGCAGCTTCTTGGACATACAGTCAAGTTCAACGTCAACGAAGAGCTTGGCAAGGTTGTTGTTGAAGTAGTTGACGCATCTACAAACAGGGTGATTCGACAGATTCCATCGGAGGCTTTGCAGAAGGCCCAGTTGAATATGAAGAACGCCATTGGCTTGTTGTTCGACGATGTTATCTAGCCAGAACCTCCAGGATTCAATTTTTTGAGTTTTGGAGGTAACTTTGGATTGATTCGTAGGTTTCATTATTAGAAGCGACCTGTGAAAGTTTTTCTTAATAGGACGCTTTGTAATTCGATGTTTCAGGCACTTGGTTTGACAGGGTTTGAAACTCGCCGTGGATTATACCTTTTTGAAAAGCGGAAGTGAAATTTGCGAAGTCGTTAGAACACTAAACATTTTAGCGATGACCAAATAAACTGTGCTGTTCAAACATGGGCAACACAGTTTTACCATTTTTAAACGGAAGGAACTAAGATGGCAGACGGAATCAGCATACCTGGAGTTTCAGACAAATATAAGACAGACGACCTGGTGGAAGCACTTATGGAGACAGAGCGCATCCCTCTCAAAAGGGAACAGACCCAGCTGGAGAAATACGAAACCCAACAGAGTGCCTGGAGGGACGTGAACCAGAAGATGAGTTCCCTTAAGGACAGCGTCAAGTCACTCTACTCCTTTGAAAATCCTTTCAGCAGTAAGATTACTTCATCCTCGGACGAATTCGCAATCACAGCGGACGCCGGTCGTGGAGCAGATCCTGGTTCATTCAAGATTGAAGTTGTCCAGCCAGCCTGCGCAGATAGATTCTTGAGCGGAAACATAGACAGGAACATGCAGATCGAATCTGGAGTCTACACATTCAAGGTGGGCGATAAATCCGTGTCCTTCAACTGGAAAGGCGGCAAGCTTAACGATTTTGTGACCGCACTGAACAAGCGTGGTACAAATATCATCAAGGCAAGCGTCATCGGAATCAGCTCCAAGGAAAAGGCGCTGCTCATTGAAGCCCTCAAGACTGGCGAAGAAAACAGGCTCATTTTCTCGGACAAGGCTTTGGATTTGGCAAAAAGAATCGACATGATTACGGAAACCAGTCCAGAAGCGGAACGATTGTCATCTGATTTGTCAACATATTCATCCCCTTCCACCATCGATCTGGAAAATCAAAGCGGTCTTCCTAAGTCGGAGGCCAAGCGGTCT
>JAZUEV010000609.1:0-8394 GCA_045640345.1 Treponema sp. | reverse complement strand
GGTTGTATTTGGATCTGATTTTCCTCCGATTCATCAGTTTTTTGGAGACCCTGAAATCGAAGAATTAGAAAAATATTACAAGGAAATCAATATTCCCTAAAAGTTAATATCCACTGTTTATATAGATTTATTTCGGAATCCAAAAATCACACAACCATAAAAATCGTTCCGGCTCCAATCAAAATGCATCCCACAATTGATTTCCATGTCATCTGTTCGTGCAAAAAAATAAACGCCAAAACCAAAGTCAACACCACGGACATTTTATCAATGGGAACAATTTTTGATGCGCTTCTAATTTGCAGTGCCTTGTAATAGCACAGCCAGCTTAATCCTGTGGCGAGTCCAGAAAGAATTAAAAAAATCCAGCTGCGTCTTGAAATCTCTGTAAAACCGTTTTGCTGATTTGTGATAAAAACCATGAGCCAAGACATGGCCACCACAACCATTGTTCTGATTGCAGTTGCCAAATTTGAGCCCACTCCTTCAATTCCAACTTTCGCCAAAATTGATGTAAGAGCTGCGAACACCGCTGAACCGATTGCAAATAAAATCCACATTATTTATATTCCACTTTGTGTCCAGAAACAACTTCAAAATGATATTTCACAATTCCAGCATCCACCGCCGTATGAAGAATCCTCAGACTTCAAGCAGAAGTTGGCAAGGGCATAGTCTGTTGGGAATCTGATTCTAGAGTCTCTTTCATCAAAGTTATAGGACTCGGTGAATCCGTTTCCTGTTGTGGTGACTTCCTTTTGGCTCAAAAGGAATATCTTATCCTGGGTATCCTCACATGCGTAGTCGGTTGCCGGTGTAAGGTTGTTTCCTGAATCGGTAGTTGAAGCAGCACTATTGTCCACTGCGGTGGTCTTTATCTTTTTTTTCTGGTTTTCTGTGAAAGCACTGTCATAGAAGGTTCCGTTGAGCCAACTACGGATGTTTGAGTTCTTGTAGTTGTTATCTTCTTCGTCCCACATAACATTGGCTGTCAGAATCTTCTTTGCGTGGAGACACTTTGTTTCTTCAAGATATACCCACTCAATTGGTTCCACCTTGAAGTATTTCACGCTATTAACCTCCTTTTGTGCCACGGTGCTTCCGTCGCTGTATTTATAGTCAGTAGAAATTGCGTTTTCTATACATTCAGCGTACCAGGCTCCATCGCTTCCAAGATAGTAGTCCGCACCAGTAATCTCTGGGTTCTTTACGGTCTTGTCCACAGTCACATTGTTTGCTTTTATGGTCTGTGGGTATACTCCAAAGGTCATTTTTTCAGAATTATATGTTCCCAATGTATCCAAGGATAGACCCTTGTTCCCACACTCACATTCTAGCCAACCGTCGTTGTTTTTTACAAAATAATGTTCGTGAGGTTGTTCACATCCCATGAATCCCAATGTTACGACCGTTGCCAACAATAAGGCAAGTTTTGATTTTTTCATCTGTGTTTCTCCTTTGTATTGTGATTTTTTTAGAGATTCCTTATACATATAGCGTTTCCCTCAAATTTAAGAAATATATTTACCATGCGAGCGCTACGATGTTCGGTAAATGCATTTTACCACACTCACCACATCATCATGCGATGTTTTTCTTTTTTTTTACCACATCAAAATGATGTTCTTCTTTTGGAATAATCACACAAAAAGGGGGGCAATAAATAAACTACAAAAACCCTATATATAATAGAAGAAACTTGTTTAAAATAACAAAAATTAAAGGACATCTTTAATGACAGGTCCAAAAATATGTGCTATCCTTTGATCATAAGAGTAAAAAATCAGCAGCAGACTTTCTATGGGAGACTGAATATGGTTAATAATTTTGTACCTCCAAAACCTGGTGACACAATTGTGCTTATGTGCATTGATTGTAAATTTATGTTCAGAGGAAAGAATCCTGGATATGGAATTTTTGGATCGTTTTATAAAACAAAATGTCCACAGTGTAAAGGAAAAAATGTAGTGCCCCATCCGGGTGTGGCGTACTAAAAAGGGGAGGCGTGTTTAATCGGATAAAAAAATCCTTGCATTTATGGAAAACAGGTTTATAATATAACCAAATGCGCAAAACAAAACGAATAGCCTTTGTATCGGACTATATGGAGTCAGAATATTCTCAGAAACTTTTTGAGGGTGCAGCGTCTTATGCTCAGGATGTTGGCATGGAGATTGTTGGATTTTCAATCAGCCAGATATTTGCGAAAGCCTATGCCTATGACTATCAGGCTCTTTCTTTGGCTTCTCATTTGACTCCCTCGAATTTTGATGGTGTTATTTTTGTTTCAGGGTCTCAGTTATGTTATACCACCATTGATTATCTTTCTTCCTATATAAAGTCCTTTTCTCCGCTTCCTGTGGTGAGTATTGGTAACCAGATTCCTGGGACTCCTTCCGTGGTTTCATCTTCCAAGGATGGATTTTCTCAGACCGTATCCCATTTGATTGAAAAACATGGTTGCAGAAGGATTGCTCTTATGAGTGTCCAGTCCAATTCCACGGACATCAAGGAAAGGACCCAGGTTTTTAAGGATGTGCTTTTGTCCCATGGCATTGAATATGATGAATCCATGGTTATTTACGGTGGATATTCTTACGAGATGTCCTACAAGGCTTTGAGTGCGTATGTTGATGTGAAGGGGCAGGTCGATTTTGATGCCATGGTTGCCTTGAACGACCAGATGGCTTATGGATGTCTGGACTATTTCCGTAAACATGACATAAGGGTTCCGGAAGATGTTTTGGTTACTGGCTTTGATGATGAAGAAAGGTCTCTCCTTATGACCCCTTCCTTGACTTCTCTTAATCAGGAACTTGAGCTTCAAGGAAAAAAGTCCATGGAAATGCTTGCCCTGATGATGGATGGAAAAAAAGTCGATGACTTGGTTATGGTTCCAGCCACCCCTGTTTTGAGGCAGTCCTGTGGTTGTGTTCCCAAAAATGCGGCTCCTTTCCAGACCATGAATATTGAGGGAAAAATCATATCGAAGGAAGATAGGCAGATTCTTTCATCGGCTAGTGACTGGTGCATGAAAAAATCCCAGTTTACTCAGGTCATTCAGCTTTATACACAGATGCAGACGGACATGACCTTGAATCAGTTCCGCTATCATGTGAACAGCGACCTTATGTCCATGGGTATTTTGTCTGGGGCTGTGGTTCTTTTTGAGCAACCCATATCAACAGACCAGTTCGAATATTTCCAGTTGCCACAAAAGGCCATGGTCTATTCGGCATTGGACAAGTTTTCTGGATTCTGGCTTGGGGATAAGGAAAAGCCGATACACTTTAACCCAAGGGAGAACATGATTCCAGAAGGAATTTTTGAGACTGTAGACAGGATGCAGGTGTGTGCCTTGTTCCATGCAGCCACTCTTTATGGATACCTTATCTTTTTGCCAGGGAACTATGACATGTCCATATACAGCATGGTGAGCAAAATGTTTGCAAATGCCCTTGATGCCGCCTATAGACTTTCCAGAGCCGAAGAAGAAAAGGAGCAACTTAAGCAGGAATACAACATGGCTTCCCAGATTTCGGTGACGGATGAACTTACAGGTCTTCTGAACCGCCGTGGATTTATGGACCTTGGACAAAAGACTTTGAGTTTAAGCAAGGCAAGTGGTCAATTTGGCATGGTGATTTTTGGTGATATAGATGGACTTAAAAAAATCAACGACACCTATGGTCATGCGGCGGGAGATGTTGCTATCCAGGCAGAAGCGTCTATCCTAAAAAACACCTTCCGAAAGACTGATATTATCGGTCGATTGGGTGGAGACGAATTCGCCATAATAGCTCCGGGGCTTTCAGAAAAAAATCTTATCATGCTGAGAAAAAAACTTACTGATATGTGTGGGGACTGGAGTCGGGATACTGACCAAAAATATGCTATCTCTATCAGTCTTGGAGCTATAGCCTACAACTCTGATGACAAAGAAGATTTGCAGAGTCTTTTGGGCAAGGCTGATGAACTTTTGTACAAGGAAAAACAGTTTAAGTATTCAACTGTCGCTCCAGTAAAATTGGTTTAGCCAGATGTGTTATGGTTACTGAAAAGGTTTTTATCTTAAAACTACGTGTTTATTGGGCTTAGTCGAAAGTCACATGCAGAACTTTTTTGGTAAATTTTAAGTGTCCATGGGATTTTTCTCTTGGAATTTAAAAAGTATTGACATTATTATGACATTTTGACATAATTTGTCAAAGTGTCAAACTGAAATAAACAGGATTGTCCCAAGATTTGTTGGGATGACAAATAAAATACAAGAGGTTGCAAAAATGGCTAAGAAGTATGCATTTCTTTTCCCAGGACAGGGAGCACAGGCACCAGGAATGGTAAAGGACGTGGCAGAGGCATTTCCATCTGCTAGAAAAGTAATTGACGATGTTTCTTCCATCATCAATCTGGATATGACAAAACTTTTGTGGGAAGCTGACGCAGAAACTTTGAGTCGCAGTGACAACAGTCAGATTGCCATCACCACAGCATCTTTGGCTATCATGGCAGCCCTCAAGGACAAGGGGATTGAACCATCAGCAGCCATGGGATTCAGTCTTGGAGAATTCCCAGCACTTTATGCAGCGGGAGTCCTTTCATTCGAGGATGTAATCAAGGTTGTCCGCCAGCGTGGTCTTATCATGCAGAAAGTTTGTGAAGATATTGCAGCAGCAAACGCAGGTCACGCACCTGGAATGAGCGCAATCCTTGGTCTTCCACCAGAAAAGGTAAAGGCAGTTGCAGACGGAATCAAGGATGCCTATGCAGCAAACATGAACAGCGTAAAGCAGACAGTTATCAGTGGAACATTCGACGCTTTGGAGCAGGCAGAAAAGGCAGCAGTTGAAGCTGGAGCTCGCAGGGCAGTTCGTCTTAAGGTTGCAGGTCCATTCCACTCACCACTTATGCAGGCAGCTGCAGATGAATTTGAAAAGGTTTTGGCAAACGTCACATTCGCAGAACCAAAGATTCCACTTTTCAGCAATGTAACAGGAAAGCAGGCAACAAATGCGGAAGAAGTCAAATCCAGTGCAGTCCTTCATTTGACTCACCCAGTTCTTTGGACTGATGAGGAAGCTGTTTTGGCATCAATCATCAAGGGTGACGCTGACAACCAGTGGTCAGTTTTGGAACCAGGACCTGGAAAAGTCTTGAGCGGACTTTGGGGACAGACAGAATTTGGTGCAACTTTGGAAGCAGTTCCTGTGAACACAGCCGACGGAATCAACGCACTTTAATGGTCGGGGACATCTAAGGATTGAAATTTCTTAAAGATGCCTAGTTGCATTGTAGCGGTATAATAGAAGAAAATTAGAGGTTGAAAATGAGATTGCTTGAAAATAAGAAAGCTCTGGTTACAGGTTCATCCCGTGGAATCGGACGAAAGATTGTGGAAGCATATTTGAAGAACGGATGCGAAGTCTGGGGAATGTGTACAAAGGAATCAGCAGGAAAGGCTGAGCTTGAAGCATTGGCAGCAGAAAATGGAACAAAATTCCACGAGTTCTATGCAGACGCAGGAAACGCAGAGGTTTTGACAGAAGCCATCAAGGGTGCTTTGACAGAATCAGGTGGATTTGATGTATTGGTAAACAACGCTGGAATCACTCGCGACACATTGAGTTTCCGCATGAAGAAAGAAGATTGGGATTCAGTTATCGCTGTCAACCTTACATCAGCTTTCCTTGTTTGTCAGATTATCAGCAACGACATGCTCAGAAAGAGAAAGGGCTCAATCATCAACATGGCATCCATCGTTGGTATCCATGGTGGTGCGGGGCAGGTCAACTATTCAGCCAGCAAGGGTGGTCTCATTGCATTCAGCAAGTCCCTTTCAAAGGAAGTTGGAAGCCGTGGCATCCGTGTGAACTGTATCGCTCCAGGATTTATTGATACTGATATGACCCAGGCAGTAAATGAAGATGTCCGCAAGGCATGGGTCGAGCAGATTCCATTGAAGAGAGCAGGAACCCCAGAGGATGTGGCAAACGCTGCATTGTTCCTTGGTTCAGACTTGAGCACATACATCACCGGACAGGTTATGGGTGTTGATGGTGGAATGGGTTGCTAAATGAAGATGTCATTCTGGACTTGTTTCGGAATCTTTTATAAATCAGCGTATGATTAAAATGGATGTCATTCTGAACTTGTTTCGGAATCTAAAAATCAACATATGTTTATAAATTAAACAATATTTGAAAGAAATTTTTATAGAGGAAAAAAAATGCGTAGAGTAGTTGTTACAGGATTGGGATGTGTTTCACCAGTGGGAAATTCAGTAGAAGAAACTTGGAATTCAGTTGTTGCAGGAAAAAGCGGTATCGCCACAATCACTCGCTATGAGACAGCTCCATTCAAAGTAAAGTATGCAGCTGAAGTAAAGAATTTTGATGTTGCACAGTTCATGGATGTAAAGGCATCCCGCAAGATGGCATATTTCTCAAAGTTCGCAGTAGCAGCAGCAAAACAGGCTTTGGAAGATGCAAAGATTATTGACGACAAGGAAACCCTTGACAAGACAGCAATCTATCTTGGTGTTGGAATCGGTGGACTTGAAATCACAGAAAGCAGCATGGATGATTACTTCAAGGCAGGAAAGGAAAGAATGCCTCCAATGACAATCCCAATGCTTATTCCAAATGAAGCAGCAGCAAACATCAGTATCACTTATGGTCTCCATGGTGCAGTTCATACAATCGCAACAGCTTGTGCATCAGGAACAGACGCAATCGGTGATGCATTGGACAATATCCGCTGTGGAAGAAGTGACGTTGTTTTGGCAGGTGGTGCTGAATCAACACAGAACGGATTTGCCAACATGGGATTCACAATGCTCAAGGCTCTTTCAACAAAATGGGTGGACGATCCATCAAAGGCTTGCCGTCCATTCGACAAGCAGCGTGACGGATTCATCATGGGTGAAGGCGCAACACTTTTGGTTTTGGAAGAATATGAACACGCAAAGGCACGTGGAGCTCACATCTATGCAGAAATCGCTGGATACGGTGGAACTTGTGACGGATACCATTTGACAGCTCCAAATCCAGACGGAATCATCGGTGGAAGATGTATGACTTTGGCAATGAAGGACGCTGGAATCAACCCATCAGATGTTCAGTACTACAATGCCCACGGAACATCAACACACTTGAACGACTCTGGTGAAACAGCAATGCTCCACATGGCATTCGGCGACGCTGCAAAGAATCTCCACATCTCTTCAACAAAGAGTATGACCGGTCACTGTCTTGGAAACGCTGGTTCTTTGGAAGCACTTATGTGTATCAAGGCAATCGAAAACAACTTCGTTCCACCAACAATCAACCTGGATGAACCAGATGTTGAAGGCGGATGTGACTTGGACTATACACCAAACAAGGGAATCGAAACAAAGGTCGATGTTGCCATGAGCGCAAACTTCGGTTTCGGTGGCCACAACGGTTGTCTCGTATTCAAGAGAGTGTAATACATAATGTCATCCCGAACCTAATTTGGGATGCTGAAACGAGTTCAGCATGACACATACTGTAATGGCTCCTCTTGTTTCGGAATCTCTATCGGGATGTTTACTTTGTCATAAATTTAGTGTCATCCCGAATTTTTTTCGGGATCTTTAATGGGAGTTAATATGGTCACAGATAATATCGAAGCACTTTTGCCACACAGAAAACCATTTTTGTTTGTTGATTCCATCGACAGCTTTGACGAAAACGGTTGTGTATGTACAAGAAAATTTACCGACGAAGATTTTTTCTTCAAGGGACACTTCCCAGAATATCCAGTTGTTCCAGGCGTTATCCTGATTGAAACAATGGCTCAGGGTGGTGGAGCTGCATTGAGCTATCAGAAAATGTTCGCCGAAGGAAGCCTCTTTTTCTTGGCAACAGTCAACAATGTAAAGTTCCGTCATCAGGTTAGACCTGGGGACACAGTGCGCATGGAAATCAAGAACGAACGTGTAAGTGCAAAAATGGTTCGCCAGTCTGGAAAGGCTTATGTTGGTGACACCCTTTGTGCCGAAGCAGAATGGATGTGCTTGGTTGGAAACGCCGATTCAAACTAAGGTTCTAATCATCAAAAACTGATTAACCATAAACCACCGGGAATTTGTGTCACGCAGGTTCCCGATTTTTTTTTAAGGTTGAATTCCAATTTAAATTTTGGGAGCAGTTTATACCATAAAAGATTTTCAAAGTACTACAGGTTTTCGAATCACCTAACGATGTCTTTTTATATAGTTGCAAGAATCCCTAAAATTAAATTGACAGTTACATTTGGTATCATATATAATACTATTAATGAAACCTCTTATAGTTATCGATACAAATGTTGTTTTATCAGCCTTACAAAGCAAAAATGGAAAATCATTTGCATTGATTTCAAAAATTGTCA
>JAZUEV010000608.1:0-3669 GCA_045640345.1 Treponema sp. | reverse complement strand
ATACCGGTTCCAAACTCCTTGTCCACATATTCATCAGCTATAACAGGAATCTCTTTTCCAGTCAAAGGCAGCTTCAGCATCTTACCAACGATTGAAGTATATCTCTCGTCAGTCGGATTGACAGCAACAGCAGTATCACCGAAGAATGTCTCAGGACGGGTGGTGGCTACCTCAATCTTTCCGCTACCGTCAGCATATTCATAATAAAGATGATACATGGCTCCCTGGGTATCCTCATGGTCAACCTCATCGTCAGCCAAAGCAGTACCACAGCGGGGACACCAGTTAACCAGTCGCTGACCCTTGTACATAAGACCACGCTCGTAAAGGGTAACAAAAACATCACGGACAGCCTTTGAAAGACCCTCGTCATAGGTAAACCTTTCACGGTCCCAGTCCACACTGTTTCCAAGTTTCTTCTGCTGCTTGACGATAATATTGTGGTGCTCTTCCTTGACCTGCCAAGTACGCTCCAAAAACTTTTCACGACCCAAATCGTTGCGGGACTTTCCCTCTTTCTTCAACTGCCTTTCGACCACATTCTGAGTGGCAATACCAGCATGATCCGTACCTGGAAGCCAAAGAGTGTTGTCCCCAATCATGCGGTGGTAGCGAACAACAATATCCTGCAAAGTATTGTTAAGACCGTGACCCATGTGGAGAACGCCCGTAACATTTGGAGGAGGAATTACAACTGTATATTTTGAAACCGTGGCAGACTTTGCCTTGTCCAAATATGTCTTATGGATTGGAGATTCCGGGTCGGATGCAGGCTTAAAACAACCTGTGCTGACCCACTGCTCATAGATTCTGTCCTCAAAATCTTTTGGATTGTAAGCTTTCTCAAGTTCAATTGCTTTCATATAAACCTCAAATTCGTCTGCAAAAACAGTTCGAATCCTAAATCAAAATATCACCCAATTATATCACTTTTTCACATTGGATTCAATTGTTACTTCCAACATTATAAAGGCATCTCAAAAAAATTACGGCGGCTCCCCTTCGGGTCGGGCTGGTCCAGGTTCCGCTATCGCTCCAGCCACCAAAGGTGTCCGCTCCGCGCCTTCCGTATCCCTAGCCGGGGATTGGTTGACAATTATCTTCTATAGATATCTTCAAAATTTTATGATACACTGTCACGGTTAAAAAAAAGCAAGACAAGAGTTTTCCAGACAAGGAATCACTTACCGACTTTCCAAGGAGATTCAAATGTATAAAGTAAGAAACAATTTCCGCAATCCCGCAACAATTTTTGAGAACATAGTGTTCATCGTTTGCGGCATTATATTTTTTCTTGGCACGACATTATCTTTTTGGGCTAAGTCTTACACGCCAGCTTTTGAGTTGGGAGTTTTGTTTTTAGGCTCACTGATTTTTCTGTACCACAACAATGCAGTCCTGGTTTTTGTTTACGAAGATGAAATTGTCATAAGAAAGTTTTTACGCAAACACAGGTTCCACATAAACCAAACCGAATCCGTTACCTACAATGTGCAAAAAATGAATTACGAAATTATTTTTGACGGCAAGAAATTTTCTGTTCCTGTTTATTTTGTGAACGCTAAAAAATTTATTTCCAACCTGAAAATGGCCAGCAATTATTTTGCCACGGAAAAAGGAATCCAAAGACTCAAAAACTACATAAAGGAAAACGCCTGCAAGCCAACTTATCTGCTGGTGCCAAAAAGAAATGTGGAGCCAAATATTTTTTCAACAAAAATCGGTGGCATTCCCTACTGGGATTCTTCTTTGCAATATCCGGTGGACGAGAACGGAAACAAGATGCACCTGCTTTGCCAACTGAATTTTAGTGAGTGCGAATTCAAGAACGAGCTTCTACCAACCGAAGGTATGCTCCAGTTTTTCATTTCATCCTGCGACGGTTTATATGGAATGAATACTGCTCCCGAGGAAGGTTCTGCACAAAAAAACTTTAGAATCATTTTCCACAAAAAAATAAACCAGTCAGCAAAAATCGAAGACATAGAAAAAATTGTTCCACAGAAATCCGAAATCAAAAGCACTCCTGTTTTAAATCCCGTGGCACTGGAATTTGTGCAATCAATTTCCTACATGAAGGCCAACGATTATAGAATGACCGACCTAATAAAATCGGCAGTCAAGGAAATCCTCAACGAAGACACAGACAAAGATCTGTATGAACTTCTTGGTGACGAAAGCGAAAACATATACGCCTATGAAATCTACAGAATGATTACCGAAACAGAAAACCATATCCTGGGCTATCCATCGTTCATCCAAGGTGATGTACGTGAAGACATGAGCGAGGAGGAGGCATCCTATTTTGACACCACTCTACTCCACTTGGACTCTTCCTGCTGCGACGGAGAAGCAATGTGCTGGGGCGATGTTGGGGAAGCAAATTTCCTCATAAACTCTTCCGCCCTAAAGAACAAAGATTTTTCAAAAGTCCTTTACACATGGGACTGCTATTAATTCACCAACCGATTCCACGCCTTGAACATTGGGTATAAATCCATCATAATAAAACCAAAGGGAGAATAAAATGAAAAAGATTTTCACCACAATATTGATTGCACTGCTTTTTTGCACAACCATTTATGCTGACGAACTAATTTTTGAAGAGAATTATGTTGTACAAAAGGTGAATGGTATCGTTAAATACGAAACATCTGAAGGCACTTGGGAATCCCTAAAGTCAGGGGACAAAGTTTCAGACAAAACAGTGATTGAAACGAAACTTGGATCACATGCCATACTCACTGGAGAGGATGGGGAGACATACGAAATAAACTTTATGAAAAAAGGTCCCGTGGGTAGCGTACTTGCAAGCAGCAAGAAAGCCGAAACAAATTCAAGGCAAACAACCAGTCGGAGCACAATCGTAGAGGAATACGACATGCCTGAAAGATTTGACAGGATTTATTCAGAGACTTTCAGCAAGTTTGAATTCGGCTCCATCAAGAATCTGCCCAAAAACAAAAATGCAATCCGGCTTTGCTCCACAAGTTATTCCTACGACATCATAGAGCTAACATGGACAAAATCTGAAGCCTCCGTTACATATTACGATGGAGACCAGAACAAAAAAAGCCAACGGAAGATTGACAGGAAGGAAGTTGACAAAATCATAAGCCTGATAGAGGAAACTGATTTATATAACCTCCCAAGCTATACCTACACCCCAAATGCAAGCTCAAGGGACGGAATGGTTTACTATGTGGAAGCAAACATCGACGGCTCATATAAATCAGTCCGAAGGGATTGGCCATTTCCCGAATTCGTTGAAGACATTTGCCATGAACTTTACAACTTGGCTTTAAATAGAAAATCCTAAAAAATTTAAAGCGGATTTGTTTTTGATATGTAACCATATTCACAGAAAATCAGTTTTAAAATTATACGGAGAGAAAAGCCATGAAAAAAAGAAAACCAGCCAACTTCAACTACGACTTCACAGGTCTTGCAGTGGAGATCACAGGGGACGACCTTTACCTCATCAACGGTGGAGCGGAAGTAGAGAATTCCCACCAGGGGGTTGCCAACGCACAGGTCGGTGACACAATCACAAGAAGCAACGGCCAGGTTGTTGTCTTAAAACAATATGACATTGATCACGCCCAGAAACAGCTGGGGATTAGTGGACCTGCTACGGATGCTGCTAGCCCCACACCGACACCAAACACA
>JAZUEV010000607.1:0-10264 GCA_045640345.1 Treponema sp. | reverse complement strand
CTCTCAAGCGGCCTATTTTTGTTGATAAGACCATGATTTTGAAAACTCTGAATCGATTTATTGACCATCAAAATAAATATATTTGTGTTAGCCGTCCCCGAAGATTTGGTAAAACCATTGCCACTGATATTATTTCCGCTTATTATTCCAAGGGTTGTAATGCCAGGGAACTTTTTTCTAATCTGAAATTTGGACAAGACGAAACTTTTGAATCCAAGCTGAACAAATATAATTTTATAAAGATTGATTTGAACAGCGAGTACAGGAATTGTGATGAACGAGAAAATGTCCTGCGAAATTTGAAACTCAAATTAAAAAAGGAGATTGAGAAAGAATTTCCTACTGTGGATTTTGAAGATTATGAATCATTCACTGATAGAATGTTAAAAGTTTTTAATCAGACTGGTGAGCAATTTATAATTCTTATTGATGAATACGATGTGTTTGTCCGGGAACAGGTGAACGGTGCTATTTCGGATGCACTTTTTACCGATTATCTTGATTTTTTGAATGGACTTTTCAAAAGCAGCACTCTTGCTCCTGCCATTGCCCTTGCTTATTTGACTGGAATTTTACCAGTGGTTCGGGATAGGGTGCAGTCCAAGTTGAACAATTTTCGGGAGTACACAATTCTTAATGCTTTGGATTTGTCTGAGTTTGTTGGATTTAATTCCGACGAGGTTGAATCACTTTGTTCAGAATATGGAATCAGTTTTACGGAATGTAAAAGATGGTACGACGGTTATACTCAAAACGGTTTTGAAATTTACAATCCAGAGTCAGTTGTGAGGTCCATTGAGACAAAGGAATTTGGAAACTATTGGTCGCTGACTTCCACGTACAAAGTTATTACCGATAGGCTTCAGTCCAATTTTGATGGAACAAAGGATGCTGTAATCAAGATGCTGGGTGGCGAAAGTGTTGATGTAGAAGTGACCACATATCTCAACACCATGGTTGATTTTTCCAACATTGATCAAGTTTTGACTTATTTGATTCATTTGGGATATCTGGCTTATGATAAAGATGAAAAAACTTGTCGCATCCCTAACCGAGAGATTTTGCAGGAATGGAAAAATGCAATCCGTGATTGTGAAGAATATAAGATGACCGACAAAATCATCAGGCAGTCAAAGGAGCTTTTGAAATCAACTCTGGAGATGGACGAAAAAGCAGTAGCCGAAGCATTGGACATGAGCCATATCCATGTGACCAGCAACAGAAGTTACAACAACGAGGACGCTCTTCAATCAGCAATCTATCTTTCTTACATTTTTGCTTTGAACAAATACACCATTGTAAAAGAGATGACCGCTGGAAAAGGTTTTGCCGATGTGACTTTTATCCCTTATCTTCCAAATCTTCCAGCAATGATAATCGAACTGAAACGAAACGGAACCACAAAATCTGCTTTGGACCAAATCAAGGAAAAAAAATATTTTGCCTCACTGGAACATTATTCTGGGGATTTGCTTTTTGTGGGAATCAACTACGACGAGGAAACAAAAACTCACCAATGCAAGATTGAGCGGGTGGTGAAATAAACGTGATTTGTTAATTGAAAATATGCTATAATGATTTCGGTATCTCAAAAAAACATTCGTTCGAGATGTCTAGGGGGTAGTTTTTGAAATTGCACAACTTGAATCATCGTATTTTCAAAGTTGTTGCTAAAATTTGCGATTTTTAGATATTCCCATATACACAAAAATCAAAAATTAAGGTAAAATCAATTACCTTTAAAAAATCATTTGGTGATTATCTATGGGTAACATTTATATGACTAAATGGTTTATTTGATAGGTCATTGCAAGGAGAAAAATACAATGTTCAAAAAATTTAAGGAATTATATGAATATAGAGAAATGATTCGAGGGTTGGTTCATCGTGAACTTCGTGGTCGATACAAAGGATCGTTTTTGGGATTCTTTTGGACCTTTTTGAATCCACTTTTGCAGTTGGGAGTCTACACATTGCTCTTTTCTGTGATTATGCGAAACGGTATTGAAAAATATTACATCTTTTTGTTTGTTGGTCTTGTTCCTTGGATTTTCTTTAGTACATGCCTTTCAGCTGGTTGTCAAATAATTCAAGCAAATTCCGCCATGGTGTCGAAAATCTATTTTCCAAGGGAAGTTTTACCGCTTTCATTTACGGTAACAGCCTTTGTAAATATGCTTTTTTGTTTCATAGTAATTTTTGCGGTGCTACTTTTTTCAGGTTTTGGTTTTAATTTTTTGGCTTTGTTATTTTTACCAATCGTGATGATTGTTGAGTTCATTTTGTCGTTGGGTGTGACATTGCTCTTTTCTGCACTGACTGTTTATGTTCGTGATGTGGCTCATATCATGGGAATCCTGTCAATGTTGTTGCAGTTTTTGACCCCAGTTATGTACAGCTTTGACAATGTTCCTGAAAAATATGGTCGTATCCTGGCACTCAATCCGATGAAACCTGTCATTGAATGTTATCGTTCGATTTTATATTGGAAGCAAATACCAGACCTTTCAACTCTTTGGACAGCTGTTGTTGCAGGTATATTGATTCTTGTGCTTGGAGAATTTTGTTTCCATAAACTTCAGAAGGGATTTGCGGAGGAACTGTAATGGAAAAGAATATCATAAAAAATAATTCAGAAGAAATAGTTGTCGATTCTCCAAACGCAATCGAAGTAACGAATGTTGTAAAAAAATTCAAAGTGTATCTGGACAAAGGTAATACATTAAAAGAAAAACTTTTGTTCTGGAAACGAAATCAGCATGAAAATCGTTTGGTCTTAAATGACATTAGTTTTAACATAAAAAAAGGTGAAGCAGTTGGTTTGGTTGGTCATAATGGTTGTGGAAAAAGTACCATGCTCAAATTGCTCACAAGGATTATGTATCCAAACTCTGGTAAAATAAATGTTCGAGGAAAAGTTTCCGCATTGATTGAACTTGGAGCAGGTTTTCATCCTGACATGAGTGGACGAGAAAATATTTATATAGACGCTTCGATATTTGGTTTGACCAGAAAAGAGATTGATGCAAAAGTTGATAAGATTATCGAGTTCTCAGAACTGCAGCAGTTTATTGATAATCCAGTTAGGACTTATTCTTCTGGAATGTACATGAGACTTGCTTTTGCCGTTGCAATCAATGTAGAAGCTGAAATTCTTTTTGTTGATGAAATACTTGCAGTTGGAGACGCAGCTTTCCAGCAAAAGTGTTTTAACAAATTAAAAGAAATCAAAGCGGCTGGAACAACTATTGTTATTGTTTCACATTCTCTTGGACAGATTGAAGAATTCTGTGACCGTTCAATATGGATTAATGAAGGAAAAATCCGTATGGAAGGAAAACCTAAAGAAGTCCATGCAGCATATATAGAGTTTATGGGTGTGAAAAAAACAAAAGAGTAAGTTTTGCAAACAATAGAATAAACTCTAAATAATGAAAGGAATAATTTTAGCTGGCGGGAGTGGGACAAGACTTTCGCCCATAACCAATGCAGTTTCAAAACAGATTTTGCCAGTGTACGACAAACCGATGATTTATTATCCGTTGAGTTGTTTGATGCTGGCCCAAATTTCTGATGTGTTGATTATTTCAACCCCAAGGGACTTACAACTTTTTAAAAATCTTTTTGGCTCAGGTGAAAATCTTGGCATGAATTTTTCGTATGCAGTCCAAACTGAACCCCGTGGATTGGCGGATGCTTTTTTGGTTGGAAAAGATTTTATTGGTGAAGAAAATGTGGCTTTGATTTTGGGGGACAATATTTTTTACGGTCAGTCCTTTACTCAAACTTTGATAAATGCAAAAAATCAAATCGAAACAAAAAAATCCGATGCGGTAATTTTTGGATATCCTGTAAAAAATCCTTCGTCCTATGGAGTCATAAATTTTGATGATTCTGGAAAAATAAAATCAATCGAAGAAAAACCGACAAATCCAAAATCAACTTATGCAGTTCCTGGAATTTATTTTTATGACAACAAAGTTTTGGAAATTGCAAAAAATTTAAAACCCAGCCACCGTGGTGAATTGGAAATAACCGACATAAACAATTGGTATTTGCGCAACGGAAATCTTTCAGTTGATTTGCTTGGTCGAGGCATGGCTTGGTTGGACACTGGAACCTACGACAGACTTTTGGAAGCAAGCAATTTTATTGCAACAATAGAAAAACGTCAGGGACTTTATGTCAGTTGCATCGAGGAGATTGCGTTCAACAACGGTTGGATTTCAAAATCAAAACTTTTGGAACTTGCGGAAAAATATAAAACCGATTACGGTGAGTATTTGAAATTTGTGGCAGAAAAATGATTTGGGTAATTGGTTGCAACGGAATGTTGGGGACTGAATTGTGTCGCCAGCTAAAAAACAAAAAAATTGATTTTATAAAAACCGGCCGAGAAATTGATGTGACTGATATTTCTGCTCTGGAAGATTTTGTGACGCAGCAGAAAAAAATTGATTTTGTGATAAACTGTGCGGCCTATACTTTTGTTGATAAATCCGAGACTGAAAAAACTTTTGCGAAAAAAATCAATGTGGTCGGTGCCAAAAATGTTGCATCGGTTTCAAAAAAAATTGGTGCAAAAATAATTCATATTTCAACTGATTATGTTTTTGATGGAAATGCAAAATCTCCAATTCAAGAAAATGAAAAAACTTGTCCAATAAATTTTTACGGTCAAACAAAATCTGATGGTGAAAAAATGGTTGTGCAGGAAAACGACAATTTTTTTATTTTAAGAACAGCTTGGCTTTACGGTTGGGATGGAAATAATTTTGTTTATAAAATTCTCAAAGCAGCAAATGAAAAAAAATCAATTCAAGTTGTGAACGACCAGATTGGCAGTCCCACATCATGTAAAAATCTTTCGGAAATTATTTTAAAAATTGTTGAATCAGAAATTCATTTTGGAATTTATAATTTTACTGATTCAGGAGAAATTTCTTGGTTTGATTTTGCTCAAGAGATTTTTAATCAAGGAAAAAAATTGAACCTGATAAAAAATGTTGATTGTGTTTTGACCCCTTGCTCAACTCAAAAAAAATCAGGTGTCGCTGAAAGACCAAAATATTCTGTTTTGGATAAATCAAAAATACAGCGGACTTTGGATTTTAAAATTGCAGATTGGAAAAAATCCCTTGAGGATTTTCTAAAGTCTGATTTATTGAATGAAAAATTTTGGAGATAAAAATGTCAATTGAAATAAAAAAGTGTTGTGCAAAAAACGGTGATACAATCGAAGGACTTTTTGAAATTCAACCAAAAATATTTTATGACAACCGTGGTTATTTTTTTGAATCTTATAATGAGCGAGAATTTTTTTCTTCTGGCTTAAAAATGAAATTTGTTCAGGACAATCAAAGTTGTTCTAAAAAAAATATTTTGAGGGGACTTCATTTTCAAAAAAATCATCCGCAGGGAAAATTGGTTCGGGTTCTGTCAGGAAAAGTTTTTGATGTTGCAGTTGATTTGCGAAATGATTCCAAAACTTTTGGCATGTATTGTGGACTTATTTTGGACAGCGAAAAACAAAATCAATTTTATATTCCAGAAGGATTCGCCCATGGATTTTATGTTTTAAGCGAGTCCGCTATTTTTTCTTACAAATGCACTGATTTTTATTATCCCGACGATGAGGATGGACTTTTGTGGAATGATGAAAATCTAAAAATCCAGTGGCCGACAATTGACAAAATCTTTAATCCTATTTTGGCAGAAAAAGATAAGCTTTATCCTGCATTTGATAAAAACAAAATTTATTTTTAGGAAATCAAAATGGAAATTCAAAAATCAAAAAATCGTAAATTAAAAAATATTTTGGTGACAGGTGGAGCGGGATTCATCGGTTCAAATTTTATAAATTATCTTTTTGGATTAAGCGCCACAAAATCTTCTGAGTTTATGGACTCTGGTTTTACTGGAAATATTATCAACGTGGATTGTTTGACATACGCTGGAAATCTTGAAAATTTAAATGAAGTTGAAAATCGGTTCGGCGGAAAAAAATATTTTTTTGAAAAAGTTGATATTTGCGACAGAACGGAAGTTGAAAGAATTTTTAAACAATATGATATTGATACTGTAATCAATTTTGCGGCGGAAAGTCATGTGGACCGATCGATTTTTGGACCTGAGACTTTTATGAAAACCAATGTCATGGGGACTTTTACTTTGTTGGATGTGGCGCGTAATTATTGGAACGTAAGTTTGGACAATCAAAGGGATGACGTTTTGTTCCACCACATTTCTACTGATGAAGTTTATGGTTCATTGGGTGCGACTGGTTATTTTACGGAAGAGACCAAGTATGACCCTCGTTCACCGTATTCATCCTCCAAGGCAAGTTCCGATCATTTGGTCATGTCCTATCATCACACTTACGGATTACCAGTGACTCTTTCCAATTGTTCGAACAATTATGGTCCATATCAATTTCCAGAAAAATTTATTCCATTGATGATTTCAAATATTCGTGATGGAAAAAATCTTCCAGTGTATGGAGATGGAAAAAATATTCGTGATTGGATTTATGTTGAAGATCACAACCGAGCTGTTTGGCAAATCGTTAATTCAGGAAAGACTGGCGAAAAATATAACATTGGTGGAGAAAACGAATGGCAAAATATTGAACTGCTCCACAAATTGATTGAAATCACTTCGCAAAGGATTGGAAAAAAATCCGATGAAATAAAAAAATCAATTGTCCATATAAAAGACCGACCGGGACATGATGCAAGATATGCCATCGATTGTTCAAAAATAAAAACCGAGCTGAATTGGAAACGAAAGATGACATTTGAACAGGGACTTGAGTTAACTGTTGATTGGTATCTTCATCATCCACAGTGGGTTGACCACATCTTAAGCGGCGAATACAAAAAATGGGTCAGCAAAAATTATTCTGGACGATAAATTTGGTTGTTTGGAATTGAAACTTTCGTTTTTTTTCAATACAATTGGTTGCAGCTTTTGTGACAAATCTGGATTTGGTTTGTTTTATTTTTGTAACGGATTTTTGAGAAAGATAAATCTTCCTAAATCTGGAATCTTTTATCTGAATCAAATTTGATTTGCAAATTTTTTCAACTGCATATTCTTGGTTCATTGTGGTTGTGCTTAAAAGTCGATTTTGGATTTACATTTTCTTGTTGACTTTTGCGGGAGGAAATATGGCACTTATTAATAGAAGATTTTTGTTGATTTTGGCACTTTTGTTCTGTGGGATTAACTGTTTTGGTTTGGACCAGACAAAGGAATACAGAATTGGTGAAACCGGACCCGGCGGTGGAATTGTGTTTTACAAAAATCTTGCAGGTTTTTCCGTGGATGATGGGAATGGAAATTCTGCAATCTGTCATTATCTGGAAGTTTCAAAAGATGATTTGGGATGCGTCACTTGGATGCCTGGGTCTGTAAAATCAAAAGACATGGCTTGTTTTTATGGATTGGGCGAGGGTAAGATAGCCACTGCAAAAATCATTGAAAAATATTCTGGCGAAAAATTGACTGTTGGAAATTCTGCCGCATTGTTGTGTGCAAAATATAAGACCTCAACTACAAAATCAGGGGATTGGTTTTTGCCAACCAGCGACGAGCTTAGACTGTTGTTCAAAAATCTAACTGTTGAAAAACTCAACATCACCAATACAGAATTTTATTGGTCATCATCTGAAGAGTCTGATTCTGTTTGGGTTAGAAAAAATAAGACCTCGGCCATTGAATCAAAAGATAAAAAACTGATGGTGAGGGCTGTTCGAGCTTTTTAAGTTCATTAAAGGTTAGAAAATCAGAATCAATTTTGTATGTAAATTTTTGTTTTTGTTTATAGAAACAATTGAAAAAAAATAAAAAATCTTCTATTATATATGCACTGTTAGGAGTTTTTATGAAAGAAATAGCAAATCTTTTAGGATTCAGAGAAGCGATTAAGGTATTGGATGCAACAGTCCGCGACGGTGGATTGGTTAACGACTTCCGTTTCACAGATGAATTTGTTCGTGACCTTTATCAGACAAATGTTAAGGCCGGTGTTGATTATATGGAAATCGGTTACAAAGCTGACAAAGAAATGTTTGATGTAAACAAGTTTGGTAAGTGGAAGTTCTGTAACGATGACGATGTAAACAATGTTCTTGGAGATATCAAGTCTGCCAACGAAAACAAAGTTAAGCTTGCTATTATGGCTGATGTCGGTCGCTGTAAGTACAAGGAAGATATTCAGGACAGAGCTAACAGTCCATTGGATTTGATTCGTGTTGCAACTTATGTAAACACAATGCCTTCTGCTGTTGATATGATTGAAGATGCAAAAAAGAAGGGATATGAAACAACCTGTAACATCATGGCAATTTCTACAGCTCAGGAAGGTGATGTAAAGGCTGCCTTGGAAATGCTCTGTAAATCTCCAGTCGATGTAATCTATGTTGTTGATAGCTTTGGTTCTCTTTATCCAGAACAGATTGCCAGAATTGCTGATACATATTTGGAATATGGTGCAAAATACGGAAAGCAGATTGGTATGCACGCTCACAACAATCAGCAGTTGGCCTTTGCAAATACAATCGAAGCTGTTGGTGATGGTGTTAACTGGCTTGATGCAACCTACGCTGGAATGGGTCGTGGAGCAGGAAACTGTTCAATGGAAAATCTGTTGAGCTTCCTTCGCAATCCAAAGTATAAGTTGTATCCAGTAATCGAGTTCATCCAGAAACACATGATTCCATTGAAAGAAAGCGGTGCATTGTGGGGATTCGATTTGCAGTACCTTATGACCGGTGTTTTGAACCAGCACCCAAGAACAGCAATCGCCTTCACAAACGACCATCGCAAAGACTACACAGAGTTCTATAACGAAATCGTAGCACAGGATTAATGATAAGCGAGTTTTGCAAAGCAAAACTCGTAAGCAAAAATACGAAGAATTGTTGCGACTAGCTCAGGATTAATAGTCTGCTTATATCGATACTTTATAAATTCCGATAGATTTTATTATTCCAATGAATATAAGGAATTAAAATTTATCGGAATAACTTTTATGTATCTGGATAAATGTGGGGAAAGAAAAGGGCATCTCTAAAAAATACTTTTCAGAGACACCTGCGAGTTTTAGCCTTGAAATTACAAGACTTAAAACATCGTATTTTCAAAGTTGTCTCTAAAAATTTAATCTTATGACAATCTTATTTTTTTCGACTCATTCATAAGCCATTCCACCAGGTTTTTCTTTTCGATTCCTTCATCGTTAAAATCGTTTGTGTCATCAAGAGTCAGGACGATTTTTCGGTAATTGTCTTTTATTTCTTTTAGCGGACGAAATTCTCGTTTAGTTGTTTCGGAATCCACAAGAAGATACGCAACCTGTATGTAAAGTTTTTCCGCATTTTTTTCAGCTATAAAATCAACTTCCAGATTTTCAGATTTACCTATACAGACTTTGTAACCACGCAAAACAAGTTCATTATAAACAACATTTTCAAGAATACCTGAAATATCATTCTGCTTGAATCCTGCAACGGCGTTTCTTAGTCCAAGATCGGTGATGTAATATTTTTCAAGAGTTTCAAGCAATTCTTTTCCTTTAATATCAAAGCGCTTGACTTTATTGATTATGAAAGCCGACTCCAGTGCATATAAGAATTCGTAAATCAAATCGTTACCAAAAGTCTTAAATTGATTTTTAACAAAGCCGCTAATTGATTTTGCCGAAAAAATGTTTCCAATATTTTCCATTATGAAGTTAATTGTTGAAATCAATTTTTCGCTGGATTTAATTCTGTTTCGTTCTATTACATCTTTTAAAATTACTGAATTAAAAACATCTGTCAGATATTGCCAGATCAGATTTTCATTTTTATTCATAAAATGGATTGCAGGGAGCCCCCCAAATTTTATGTATTCCCAAAAAAGTTCTTTTTCAGATTTAGCAGTGTCGGTGTTCTGGCAATTATAAAACAAAATGAATTCCTTAAAGCTCAAAGGGTAGACTTTAATTTCTACATAACGGCCAGCAATATGAGTTGCAAATTCACTTGAAAGAAGTCTGGAATTTGAACCTGTAATGTAAATATCGCTATTCAGGTCCTTCATCAACGATGCAATTGCAAGTTCCCAGTTTTCTACATTCTGAAGTTCATCCAGAAAAATATATATTTTATGATTTTTGTCTGCATTTTCAGAAATACGCAAAACTTCCTCATAAAGAGCAAGATAGTTTCTTAATTTATAATTCCTTAAAGATTCAAAATCTATGTAAATGATATTGGAG